>DOVS01000241.1 GCA_003519965.1 Betaproteobacteria bacterium | reverse complement strand
CAGAACACCACGCCGGAACAGATGAAAATGTTCTTGACGCGCATCGGCTTTGGCTCCAAGGCGGTCATTACCGGCGATGTGACTCAGATCGACCTGGTGCGCGGTCAACGTAGCGGCCTGGTGGAGGTCCGGGACGTTTTGGCTCAAGTACGCGGCGTCGCCTTTACCCTTTTTCAGGCAGAGGATGTGGTGCGCCATCCGCTCGTGCAACGCATCATTAACGCTTACGAATCCTATGAGAAAGGTCGAGGGTAGTTTGCCAGGCTTGGCCACGCCGCAGCTAAGCTTGGCGGTGCAGTATCAGGTTAAGCCGCAGGGAACGCCGGAGCGGCCGCGGCTGCGGCGCTGGGCGGCCGCCGCGCTCCAACCGAACGCCGCGGCTTCACGCGCGGAAATTACTATTCGTCTGGTGGATGAGGTGGAAGGGCGCGCGCTGAATGGCCGCTACCGTGAAAAGGACTACGCGACCAACGTGCTTTCCTTCGGCTACGATGCGTCCTGGGACAACGGGTTTTTGATGGGCGACCTGGTGCTATGCGCTCCGGTGGTGCGCCGTGAAGCGGCAGAACAGGGGAAGACGGAGGAAGCGCATTATGCGCACTTGATCGTCCATGGAATGTTGCATTTGCAAGGCTATGATCACGAAAACGAGCATGCCGCCCAGCGCATGGAGGCGCTGGAAAAAAAAATTATCGTGAAATTAGGCTATGCTGACCCTTATGAGCAAGGATCAGCGGTTAACGCCGTTGACCGCTGATCCTTGTTCATTGTGTTTAAGAGACTATGGAAGAATCGAGTAAACCTGGCTGGCTGGAACGATTAAGCACGCTGCTTTTGCGTGAACCCGAAGATCGCGAGCAGTTGATCGAGCTGCTGCACTCGGCATACGAACGCAATCTGTTGGATGGCGATGCGCTCAGCATGATCGAAGGCGTATTGCATGTATCGGAAATGCACGTGCGGGATATTATGATTCCCCGCGCGCAAATGGATGTCATCGATATTCAGTCTCCCCCCGAAAAATTTATCCCGTTCGTGATCGAAACCGCCCACTCCCGTTTTCCGGTTACCGACGAAAGCAAGGATAATATTATCGGTATTCTGCTCGCGAAGGATTTGCTGCGCTATTACGCCGGCGAGGAATTTAACGTCAGAGAAATGTTACGGCCGGCTATTTTTATTCCAGAGGCGAAACGCCTTAACGTACTGCTCAAGGAATTTCGCTGTAACCGGAACCATATCGCCATTGTCGCCGACGAGTACGGCGGAGTATCCGGGTTAGTCACTATCGAGGACGTGCTCGAGCAAATTGTCGGTGAGATCGAGGACGAATACGATTTTGACGAGGCGGGCGATAGCATTGTTCGCGATCGCGGCGGTAAATTCCGGGTCAAGGCCTTGGCCGAGATTCCTGACTTCAACGAAGTCCTGGGCACGCATTTCAGCGATGAGGATTTCGATACCGTGGGCGGGCTGGTCACTAGCAAATTCGGACGGCTGCCCAAGCGAGGGGAGCAAGTGACGTTCGATGACCTCAAGTTTACCGTGTTGCACGCCGATAGCCGTCGATTGCACACCTTACTGGTGGAAAGAGCGGCGCACGAGGCGCGATGACGGTCTCGCGGGCGGCCGCGGCGCCGTTAAGCGGCCAGTGCCGCGAAGCGTCGTTCCAAATAGCGGGTAGTTTCACCGGATTCATATAGCCGGCGCACGTTTCCATCTTCTTCCACGATCTTGAGACAAGGGACTTGGTATAGCGCTCACCGCATCCAATAATTCCTGACGGCGGCGCTGATCGTTTTTAGCGTCGCGGGTTTCGATATGGAGGCTGAGACGTTTCATTGCACGTCCGACCTTGACGCAAAAAGGACACGCCGTAAACGGATAAAGGATTGGTCGGCGGGGCTTAGCTGTCCGCTGCCTGCGGCGCTTCTTGGCGGCGGACAATGCCTCGCGGGCTAAATACGGTGTTTTAAAAAAAGAATGACCTGCCTCAGAAACTATCGAACCCCTTGCATATTATTGCCTTCCCGTAATGTAATAACGGCGCAATAGATTACCCAACCGCGTAACGGCTAACCATTGGAATTCTGGCTGCGGGGGAACGTTTCCGGTATTTCCGACAATACGGGCGAGGGGAACAGCGCCAAACCGGGAGGGGCCATGACGCAGCCCCTCCCTGGTCTCCCCCTGGCAGGGGGTTCTGGCATTACTTAAGGTATCGCGCGCATCTACCTTTTCCCTCGACAAGAGACGAGGACTCGAACAACGCCTTCCGGCGTCTACATGCAGGCGGTTTTATTACGCCTACGTTCTCAGTTTAGTACGAGGAGGGAAAAGTTCAAGCCGGCGATCATCCAATCGGTAGCAGCGCATTAGGCGCTCGGCGATGCGAGTGCCCGGTCATTTATCCTGGGGCTTCCTCGGTGTGGTTATGTTCTCTCTGATCTCCTGTGTTCAGGTGGGCGGCATGGATAAGATGCGAGAGGTAGCGTGCGCTCTTTTCCGCCTGTTCGGCAATACGGCGAATATTGCTCATGAGGTCTAATTGATCCACGACGGTGCGCACCGGTAAAACGCCTTGCGTGCCCGCGCGTAGCAAGCGGGACTTCAACTGTTGGTAATCTTGTTGCAAAGGAGCGAGTGCGGCGGCGTCGCCTTCGCCAGTATAGCGTTCCGCCGCTGGTTCGGCCTGGGTGAGAAAATGGACGACCCGGTGTTTAAAATCCGCAATCATCGTTTCCAGTTCGGGAGCGTCAATGGGGTGAATCACGCTTTGCGCGTGGGCGATCCCTTCGGCAAGCTCGGCCATTTCCGTGTAATAGCGGGATACCCGCAGGGCGTTAGGGAGCTTATCGTCCAAATCGGGCGGCAGGTGGCCTCGCTGGATGAGGTTGCTGAAATTGCCGGTTGCGTCCACTAGTTGCGTCAATATTCTGGCGTCCCTTGCCAGTTGCGGGCTGGCGGTCATTTCACTACTGATCGCGCCTTTCGCCATGCGGCGGGCGATACCGCCGATTCGCACCAGTTCCATCGCCAAGGCGTTCATCGCCAGTGACGGCGTGCCGACAATGTTGCGGTCGAGGTAGCGGGGGCGCGCCTCATTCTCTTCCCCGCTACGGAAGCGCCGCTCCAGAAACTTAACCAGACGGCTCGTCAACGGCCACATCAACATGACGCCTAGGACATTGAACGCGCTGTGGAATAGCGCCAGCAGCGCCACCGGCCCGACATCCATGTTCAGTATGCGGCGCAGATCGGTCAGGCCCATGAGCATGAACGGCAGCAGCAGCACGGCGATGACTCCGGTAATCAGATTGAATGCGACATGGGCGGAAGCGACCCGCTTGGCGTTGGGGGTGGCGCCCAACGTAGCGAACACCGCCGTGGAGGTGGTGCCCATATTGGCGCCAATAACCAGCGCCGCCGCTGCCGTGAGCGGAATCACGTGTCCCCCCGCCGCCGTGAGAATAATGGCGAGGGCGGCGCTGGACGACTGCATGAGCAACGTTAGGAGAAAACCGACGCCCACGAATAGAAAGAGCCCCCATACCCCTTGGCTATTCAGTTCGGTTAAGTGAAAGCCGCCGCCGATGGCGGAAAAGGTGGTTTTGAGGATGTCGATGCCAAGGAAGAAAATGCCGAAACCCGCCAACGCATCGCCAATGGCGGCTTTACGCCCTGCCCCGCCAATCAGTCGTAACAGCATGCCTATCCCGATCATCGGCAGGGAAAACGCTTTGATATTAATATTAAACCCCACCAAGGTGACGAGCCAACTGGTCATGGTGGTGCCGACGTTGCTGCCGTAAATAACGGTGATGGCCTGAATGAGCGTCATCAGGCCGGCGTTGACGAAACCGATCGTGGCGACGATGACGGCGCTCGACGACTGCACTAAGGAGGTAATGACAATGCCGGACAGCAAGCCGTGCAGTGGCGTTCGGGTGCCGCGGGAAAGCAGCTGGCGCAAGGTTTCCCCCGCCGCCAATTTCAATCCCTCCGTCATCAGGCGCATGCCTAGCAGAAAAAGGCCAATGCCGCCTATGAGCGCGCCGATCATCGTTAGCATCCTATTTTATTCTCCAACGACCCGTACGAGGAGCGCAGCATGACGCATTTAGCGCGTGGCGCCGGGATCGGGACGATCGGGCGCGTTTCCGGAATAGTGAATATGTTCCGGCGCAACCGTGCCGCCGGTCAGAATAAACGTCATGGCTTCGTCCATGCTCCAGTCCGTGGAAGTAATGTGTTTCATCGGGACGATCTCCATGTAGCCGGAAGTGGGGTTGGGCGTTGTCGGCACATAGACAGCGGCGAGCGCCTCGCCGCTGATCTCATCGTGCATTAAGCGCGTTACAAAGCCGATAGCCTTCATTTTCGAGGAGGGGAAGTCGATGAGCACCACGCGCTGCACGCCTTCCGGCTTGGTTTGCAATGCCGACAGCAGCTTTTTAGTGGCGCCGTAAATGGTTTGCACGAGCGGCAGGCGCTCCATAATCGATTCGAATAAGGCGATTAGCCGTTTGCCGACGACCAGCGTGGCCGCCAACCCCAGCAAGTAGAGTGCGAGCACGGTTAGAATCACCGCCAGCGTTGATTGGAACCATGGCTCCAGCAACCAGCGGGCGAGCGTTGGGAGATCGTCTTGCAACGCCTTGGAGAGGGCGACGACCGAAGGCCGTCCCACGTTCGATAAACGCGTCAGCACGAAATCGAAAACCAGCCAAGTGACCCAAATAGGAATAATGGTCAGTGCGCCGGTAATCAAATAGCGCTGCGTGTGGGGAATGAGCGACTTGCGCTGGGTTTTGTCCATTGGAGCTCCTCTTGCGGCGGATATTGCCGATAAACGCGCCGGTCCGACCGGACGGGTTGCACGCGTTGGCGGTGTTACGCGACGCATCGGCCCATGGCGGCGTTTTGTCCGTTATTCCACCAAACGGCGATTCATCGCGATTTTCCGGGATAAATGAAGATCGCAAGGGTAAAGCGTGCAAGGATTTTTTTAGGCCGTCAATCCTATTGTGGCGGCGCTAGGGTTTGTTGGACCATTATTTCGGTGGGCGTTTATTCTTTTGGCGCGGCGTTATTCCAGCAGTTGCCGGTAATGATGGAAAACCACTTCATTGAAGCAAACGAGAATCACTTTTTCCATGGCGGGATAGGATGCCAAGAAACGCGAAATTTCTGTTACCGCGATTGGCGCCGCCCGTTCTATTGGGAAACCGTAGGCGCCGGTGCTGATGGATGGGAAAGCGATGCTGCGAACGCCGTGCGTTTGCGCTAGCCGCAGACTGTCGCGGTAGCAGGCGGCAAGGTCTTGGTCTTCGTCCTGGCCGCCTCCGCGCCAGATGGGCCCGACGGTATGAATGACCCAGCGGGCGGGCAGCCGGTAGCCCGCAGTAATTTTTGCTTCGCCGGTGGCGCAGCCGTTCAGGGCGCGGCACGCCGCCAGCAGTTCGGGGCCGGCGGCGCGATGAATCGCGCCATCCACGCCGCCGCCGCCCAGCAATGTACGATTGGCGGCGTTGACGATCGCATCGACGGACAAACGGGTGATGTCCCCCCGCCAGATAGTCAGGCGTTTGTCTGGCATTCGGCGCCTCTCGTGGAATGAGCGATATGCTAGTATTTTAGCGGGATTTCAGCGCCGTTGCGCGCGGAAGAGGAAGGGGTGAAAACCATAGAAACACCGGCCGTTGCGCGGGATCGTTTGCGTTGCCGACATTACGCGAGCACGTGGTCGCGTTTTTCCTCGTGGTCGCCGGGGGTTGGGTTTTAAGAGCCGACGGTCGCTTTGTCGGGACGTATTCGGCATTTCTACATTGCCGCGCCAGGGATACGCGCCCCGGCGGGGTGGGCGGCGGAGAGGACTCCCCCGCGCCGCCGGAACGTAAAGGGACGCGCCCATGGAACATTCTCTGCCCGGGGGGTTTCAGTTACAATAAACCTTTATGTTGCTGTTGTTTAATATGTGGAAACGGTTTCTACTTTTTTTGCCGCTGGTGTTTCTATTGACGCCCGCCGCCTTCGCGACGACCCCGCAGGAAGCTGCGTTGATCGCCCGTTCCGCCGAACGCGGCAGCGCTGCGGCGCAGGTGCTGTTCGGCGTGATTTATAAGGAGGGCGGCGGCGGTTACGCCCAGGACGATAAACAATCCGCGTATTGGTTTCGTCAGGCCGCTCTTCAAGGGAATGCCTATGCACAACAGGAGCTCGGCGACTACTACGCCAGCGGCAAGGGCGTGCCGCAGGACGATCGCCAGGCCGCGTATTGGCGTGAAAAAGCGGCGCGTCAAGGAAATACGGTGGCGCAACGCGAGCTAGGCGCTATGTATTTTCGTGGCAAGGGCGTGCCGCAGGATTACAGGAAAGCCGAATACTGGTTAGACAAGGCCGCCGATGCCGGCGATCGTGACGCGCAATATTTGTTGGGCAAAATGTATCATTCGGGCCATGGCGTTCCTAAAGACCTAGAACGTGGCCGCAATTGGCTGGAGCGGGCGGCGGCGCAGGGGCAGTCGGACGCGATTAAACTACTCAATTTTCTGGTTGGCATCGGGCGGGACACGACCGAAATATTCCATCAACGCGGCGGCGAATTAAAAAAAATGGCCGCCGAGGGCGACGTGGAGGCTCAGTACCAGTTGGCGTTGCGTTACGAGTCGGGCGCTTGGGGCGTAGCGCGGGATAATCAAAAGGCGCTCTACTGGTTTAAAAAAGCCGCGGGGGCGGGCCATAAGCTGGCGATGAAGAGCCTTGCGCATATTTACCAGAAAGGCCTGTTGGGGGTGCAGCCCGACCCAAAGCAGTCGGCGTATTGGCTGCAACGGGCTGAAGGGCGCGGACAATAACGCCGCTCGACTTTATCCGATGATTCAGCAATTAACCTTAACCCGGCCAGACGATTGGCATTTGCACGTGCGCGACGGCGACGCCATGCGGGCGGTGGTAGGCGATACCGCTCGTTGTTTTGGGCGCGCGGTGATCATGCCGAACCTCAAGCCGCCGGTGGTGAATACCGTCATGGCGATGGATTACCGTGCACGGATTATCGCGGCGTTACCGCCGGATTCGCAATTTTCTCCCCTGATGACGCTTTATCTAACCGATAGCACGACGCCGGCGGAGATCGCCCGCGCCAAGGCAAGCGGCGGCGTATTGGGCGTTAAATTATATCCGGCGGGGGCAACCACGAATTCGGCGGCTGGCGTTACCGAGATATCTCGTTGTTTTCCCGCGCTGGAAGCCATGGAAAAACAGGAATTGCCGCTGCTGGTGCATGGCGAGGCCACCGATCCGGCGGTCGATGTGTTTGACCGCGAGAAAGTTTTTATCGATCGCGTATTGGCGCTGCTAATCCACCATTTCCCCGGTTTGCGGCTAGTGCTGGAGCACGTCACTACCCGCGATGGCGTGGATTTCGTCCAGGCCGCGCCGCCGCACGTGGCCGCTACGATTACCGCCCACCATCTGCTGATGAATCGCAACGCGATGTTCCAGGGAGGCATTCGCCCGCATCATTATTGTTTGCCGGTGCTGAAACGGGAATCCCATCGTCAGGCGTTGGTCGCGGCCGCCATTGGCGGCAGCCCGAAGTTTTTTCTCGGCACCGACAGTGCGCCGCATGGGCGGCGCGCCAAGGAATCCTCTTGCGGTTGCGCCGGCGTGTATACGGCGCATGCCGCCATTGAATTATATGCCGAGGCTTTTGAGGCGGCCGCCGCGTTGGAACGGCTGGAAGCGTTTGCTAGTTTCCATGGCGCCGATTTCTATGGTCTGCCGCGTAATGCCGATAGTATTCGTTTATGCAAGGAAAGCCAGCGGGTGCCGGACACGCTATCTTTTGGCGACGATACACTCGTTCCCTTGCGGGCGGGAGGAGAAGTCGGTTGGCGCTTAATAGCACCGTCTTCTCTTAGTTAAGTCGGTGGACGGCTGAACGGCTTCGTGGCGCGTCGAGCGTTTTATCCTTGGCGCGCGCGCGGGCCGTTGACGCTTGCCGGGAGCGTTGGCGGCCGGCGGGCTATGCCGGGCTGCGAGCCGGTGGCGGCGTTTCCTCGCCGAGCGGAGGATGCTCCAGTGCGGCTTCGATATAAGACTTGCAGGCGCGGCCATGGCGAGCATGGATGTCGAGCAGGCGTTGCGCCGTTTCTGACCATACCTCCCGGCCGTCCGTAATCAAGCGGCGTAATTCCTGGAGGTTGCCGCTGTTCTCCCAACGTGTGTAGGCGTCGTATAGCGAGGGAAACAATGCGCGCCGCATGCCTTTCAAATTAGCGAAGTAAAAATGCAGCGATGGCTTATCCTCGGCATCCAGCAGCGCGGGAAGGGTGGAGAGTGCGTCTGCCAAGTGGTCGCGTACTGCGCGCGCCATGCGTTCCGCCTTGGAGCCGGAGACGCTAAGCAGCAAGCCGCCCCACGCCGCGCCTAGTTGGTCGCCGGCGAGGCATTCGCCGATCTCGTGCAGTGTCACGGCATGTATTTCATGGTCGGTCATTTGCTCCAATGCGTGCTTGGCGTCGGCGTCGAAATCGTAATAGGCCATGGCGTGCGCCATGGCGTTTTGCTGTTTGCGCCAGCGCCATTCCTCGATTTTTTCCCATAACATGCGGCGAATCGATTCGCGCCGGACGAAAATCGTATCGCCCAGGGCCATGGCGGGGAGCGCGGTGAGGTCGCGGGCGTATTCGTCCGTGGATAATAGCGTGGTAAAGCCGCCGTATTGCCGATGGTGCAATAATTTGCCGAGGAAGAAGTGGGGCGCGCCGGAGTGGCCATAACCGCCGCTATAAACTAAACCTTCTTCCAACAGTTCGCGATTGATCGCGCCGGTGTCGAACGGGTCGAATTTCTGGTCGTGGATGACTAATGATGAAAAAGCCGTAGATTCTAGAGATTCCCATAGTTGTTCTCGTTGCTGGAGCCAATCGCCGAGTTCCGCGCTAGGAAGGGCGGCGCTAAATGCGTAGCCTTTCTCCCAACGGTAGTACTCGCGCATTTTGAGGAGATAAATGCACAATGTGTATCCGCGGGCATGGGCGGCGTCGGCAATGTGGCAGTTGTCCTGAACGGCGGTGGTGAGTTGGGTAAGCATCTTTTGCATGAAAACCCCGTGCGGTGAGTATCCTGACTATAATCCTACTGATTTTGTATGGTATTAAGCCTAGCATGAATGCATTGCTTTGCCAATCGACGGCCGGGGGGTATTGGTCAATGCCTTGCCTAGCGCCTAGCCGCCGGGATTGATCCCCCGGCTGCGCGAAGCAGCCCCGCTTATTGCAGTCATTTACTCAGGGACCTCCAGGCTGCGGTCAATGCTTGCGCGGCGTGATCGATATCGGCGTGGGTTGTTGGCGTTCCTAAGGACAGGCGCACCGCCCCGGCAATCCTTTCGGCTGGCAGCGCCATCGCCGTCAGCACCCCACTCGCCGCACTGCCTTTCTCGGTATGGCAAGCAGAGCCTACCGAGGCCGCTATGTCGCTGGCGGCCGCCTTCAGTAAGTCGCGGCCATTAACGCCGGGAAACGATACATTGAGTGTATTCGGCAAGCGGTCGTTCGAGGGGCCATTGAGCGCAAGGTCGGGAATACTCCGCTGCAAATGTTGATACAAGCGGTCTCGTAAAATAGCGATGCGCGGTTCTTCGCTGGCCAGTCGTTCATGGGCAAGCCGCGCGGCTGCTCCCATGCCGACTAGCGCCGGGACGTTTTCCGTGCCGGGACGCATTCCCCGTTCGTGATTGGCCCCTACCGTGATTGGCGGCAGACACGGCGTTCCCTGGCGGATATATAAGGCGCCCACGCCCTTGGCGGCATAGAATTTGTGACCGGCCAGTGTGAGTAAATCGATCTTGAGGCGGTCTACGTTTACCGTAATCTTCCCCACCGACTGTGCCGCGTCGGTATGCAATAGAATGCCGTGAAGTTGAGCGATAGCCGCGATTTCAGCAATGGGTTGGACGGCGCCGGTCTCGTTGTTGGCATGCATGACGGAAATTAATGCGGTGTCGTCGCGGAGATTTCGGACGACTGCCGCCGGTTCCACTCGACCGTCGCCATTCACGGGAAGAATGGTGACGCTCCACCCTTCGTCCCGCAAGCGGAGAAAGGGCCGCATGACGGAAGGATGCTCTACTGCGGAAGTAATTAGATGCCGTTTACTTGGCCAAAGCGCGCGCGCTATGCCATGAATCGCGAGATTGTTCGCTTCGGTGGCGCAACCGGTAAAAATGATTTCTTCCGGAATCGCGCCAATGAGCGCCGCCACTTCTTGGCGCGCTCGGATAACGGTCTCCTTGGCGCGACGGCCATAGACATGGTCGGACGAGGGATTGCCAAAATGTTCGCGCAGATACGGTTCAATCGCGTCGGCTACCTGCGGATCAATAGGGGTCGTCGCATTGTAATCCAAATAAACCGGGAGCTTCATGCCAGCGCCTGGCGGATATCCGCGATCAGATCGTCCGCATCCTCCAAACCAATGGACAAACGGATCATCCCGTCGGTAATACCGCGCCGCCGCCGCTCTTCAACGGGTAGCCCATAGTGGGTCGTCGTGACCGGCTGGGTCACCAGGCTTTCCACACCGCCCAGACTAGGTGCAATAGCGAATAGCTTGAGCTTGTCCACGATGTTACTGGCGTCTTCTCTTGTTCCATTGACCTCGATCGTCAGCATTCCGCCGAAACCAATCATCTGTTCCACGGCAATAGCATGGCCTGGGAAATCCGGCAGGCCGGGATAAAGGACTCGCGCGACGCGTGGATGAGACTGCATGGCACGGGCAATCGTCGCTGCTGTCGTATTCTGGCGCTCCACCCGCAAGACGAGGGTGCGCAAGCTCCTGGCGAGGAGAAAAGCCGTTTCCGGCGCGATCGTTTGTCCTAGATTTTTGCGCCAGCCTCGTACCGGTTCTAGCAAGGATTGCGCGCCAAGCAACGCGCCGGCGGTAATATCGCTGTGCCCTCCTAGATACTTGGTCGCGCTATGCACGACAAAATCCGCGCCCAGCGCCAGGGGCCGCTGGTTGACTGGTGAGGCGAATGTATTGTCCACGGCCACTCGCACGCCGCTAGCGTGAGCCACCTCGCTGAGGTGACGGATATTAAGTATCTCCAGGGCCGGGTTGGTCGGCGTTTCAAAAAACACGAGGCCGGCGCCTTTCTTGAGCAGCGTCGTCATCTGCTCGACTTCGCTGCCTAACAAAAAATGAGAGGTGATTCCCAACGATGGCAGCTGCGAGGAAAGTAGTTCCAAGGTCCCGCCGTAGGCATCGCCGATGCAAATGATTCCCTCCTTGCCATATGTGAGAAACAACGCTGCTTCGGCGGCCATGCCGGAGGAGAAGGCTAGCGCCGCCTCACTTCCCTCGATCGCGGCGAGTTTCTCCTCCAGGCTGCGAATGGTGGGGTTAAGGCCGTAGCGGGTATAGAGATTGCCCGGCTTGTGTCCTTCTACTACCGCTAAAAGGTCGGTGGTCGAGGCGAAGGCAAAAGTCGTCGTATTGTACAGTGGTGTATGCGGCGACCCCTGTGCATCGGCGATTTCGCCACTATGCACGCAACGGGTGGACAGCCCAGCATTTTTTTCCATGGTCAACCTTTCTTGATAAGGTACGATTGAATCCGTTCCAATTCTTTTATTAAGAACTGCGTTGTTGTTGGGTTTGCGTTTACCCTTGCAAGACCTGCGCAAACATCTTCCGGCGACAGGATGACCCCATCAGCGGGAGAAAGCGCTTTATCATTCACTACTAGGGCCGGATAGGCTACCCCTTCCCGGGGTGGATTCTCATGGTATTCAATCTCAACGGAGACATCGAAGTGTTGGGAAATTGCCTCCGCATAAGCGGCGTAAAGGGTGCAGCGTCCCCCAGGAGGTTGCTTGGAGACGACTCTGATTTGTAGCGAGGTCATTGTTGTTTCTCCTATAAAATGTTCACCAATGCTTTTCTGGCATGGGTCAAAAGACAGGCGGTGATATAGCTTGATCTCCTGCTTTTTCCTCGTCGCCTCGGCTTGGAGCCGGCATTGCCTTAATATTATGCCGGGTTACCTTCGAGGCGAGCATACGGTGAATATTCAAGGTGTTGCAATCGATGAAATTCCACATCACATAAAATTTTTAAACAGAATATAGGCGGCCACAATGATTAAAAAAACCGCAAAACCGCGTTTCAAGGCGTCGCCGGAAACGCGATGGGAAATCATGGCGCCCAGAAAGCTGCCAAGAATAGCGACACCGGTAAATGTACCCATGAGCGCGTAATCGATCGATACGGAGCCAAGGTGGTGGTAGCTGGCAAACCCGGCGGCGCCGTTGAACGCCACAATGACCAGCGAAGTGCCAATCGCTCGCTTTGTGGGAATGCCGGCTAGTAGGACCAACGCAGGGACAATCAGGAAGCCGCCTCCTACGCCCACTAGCCCTGATAATATCCCCACCGTGAACCCCACGGGCGCAATACGCCAAATCCAGCGGCTAGAGCCATTGTTCCGGTCCGCATGCGTGATCGTCTCGCCGCGCACCGACGCGGCGCCGGCGGATTTGAGGGCCGGCTGTTTGGGCTTTTTGAGCATCCGGTAAGCCGCCATGCACATGACGACCGCTAGTAAGGTGAGCTGGACAACGGCCGGTGTAATCCCGCCGAGCCTGGCGCCGGCGTAAGCGCCCGCCATGCCGAATAGCCCGAAAATGATCGCCATCTTGATATCCACGTTGCCGCGACGCCAATGATTAATGGCGGCAACGGTCGCGATAATCGCCACGATGCCTAAGCTCATGGCGATTGCCTGCTTGGGGTTGACACCCAGTAGATAAATCAACGCGGGAACCGTAATGATCGATCCGCCGCTTCCCAGCAATCCCAGCAAGACGCCCATTGCGACGCCGGCTAACATGGCTAAAATCATCATGATGTCATTCCTTCTTCATCTAGTTATTTTATAATTCAATTGAATATTTGAATACACGGCAAAAAAATAGCTTCAGAATACAAGGACCTTATCGGCCCATGCCGTCCATTCCGCCAGCGTTTCCAGGGTGGCGCGTTCTGCGCCCGGCGCGAGTTCTGCATGATTGAGCGCCCGCGCATCCATGCAAATGCCGCAGACTCCAACCTTAGAACCACGCTTGATTGCACTGTTGAGAAAAAATTCAATATTGTAGTGCCCTTCCGGCGTCTTCTGTCCGGCCTTGGCGCACAAAACCGCATCGCTCAGTAAGAAAATACGAACGTCGCAGCCTCCCTGCTTCAGTAAAGCCCGAACTAACCGAAGACCGTTGTAGCTGCGCTCGCCGCCATAAGGCGCATCGTTTAGGACAAACAAATAATTCATTCTGTTCTCCGGTTTAGCGCGGCAAACTTCGGTTCCACGGTAGTGTGGCTTTCAAAATGTATTCCCATGATTCCTAATCACAAAGTAACGCCAGCACCATTGTTATACTAATCATAATAATACTTGAATATTAAGTCAAGCCCGATCCTTTGTTTATCGTTCATTATAAGTCGTGCGAGAACGCGTATCGGGCAGTGTTCAGGGAGATGTTGGGCGTTAAGATCGTGCGATGCGAGTCAACGTGCGGATGGTGAATGCATCATGAGCGGCGTGGTCTCAGGCATCTGCTAGAGCGGCGCACATTGCTTCACCGACTATTTTTCCAGCTCGGCTGGAAGGTGTTCCGCTTTCCACTCAGGGAAACCGTCCTCTAGACGCCTGGCGCGATAACCGGATTTTCGCAGTTGCGCCACCGCCTCGAAAGCAAGCATGCAATAGGGACCGCGGCAATAGGCGACGATGTCTTGATTTTTAGGGAGCTCTCTTAAGCGTTTGGGCAGATCGTCCAGTGGAATGTTGATGGCGCCTTGAATATGTCCTGCTTGAAATTCAGTATCGGGACGCACGTCGATCACCATGGCTTCTCCTGCGCTGACCCGTTGCAATAATTCCTTGCGCCCCACTGGACTGAGCGGATCCTGGCTTTCAAAATGGGTTCTGACGATGCGTTCGACCTCGGCTAGATGGCGTTCCGCGATGCCGCGGATTCCAGCGAGCAACGCGGGAATGGCGTCATCGGTGAGGCGGTAGATAACCTGCAATCCCTCCTTGCGCGACTGAACTAAACCGCCATCGCGCAGTATTTGCAAATGATGCGAGGTGTTGGCGACCGATAGACCGCAAGCCTGTGCTAGCCGCTCCACGCCGCGCTCCCCCTGGCCAAGGGCCTCTAAGATTTCCAGGCGGCTGGGGCTGGCCATCGCCTTAGCGACGCGGGAGAAATGCTCGAACAGCCTTTTTTTGTGGGGGGTTGAGGAAGTCATCGCTTATCCGGTGGAGGTCAGGATAATTATACTGACCGTTATCGGAATCACAACTAAGCGAAACTTTGCCGGCGCGACTCTGGTAAAATAGTCGGTGAAGCTGGCTAGGCAGTCGCTGCGCGGCGTGTTCGCGGAGAGGAAAGTCCGGGCTCCATAGAGCAGGGTGCCGGTTAACGGCCGGAGACCGTGAGGTCATGGAAAGTGCCACAGAAAACAAA
>DOVS01000008.1 GCA_003519965.1 Betaproteobacteria bacterium | reverse complement strand
CTCGATTGATATTATGGCGGTTGGAGAATTGGATTTAAGCGGCGAATGCGGGAGCAACTGGAGCGCTCGGGTTGAGCCGGAGTCCCGAGGACGGGATGGGAAACTAGAATCATTCAGAAACAATCGAGTCTGACCGTTGCGGCAACGCGCGGTATTACCAGCGAGGTGCAATATTGCGCGTGTTGACCGTTGGTTTTTGCGTTTGCGGCGTGGGCAATTTACTTATGCCAATATTCTCAATTTCTCACTGCCTCCCCATACAGTAAAAATGGGCCGGGCGTTTTATTTTCCGATCGGCTAGAGTGGAGTTGCGTGGCGCTAGCCGTTCGTTTCCCTGGTTACGGCCTTGCTTCTCCCCGGTAATTTTTTGTTCGCGGGTCCGATCATTGGGCTAGCCGCCCGCGGCTGCCTTGGTTTATTCCCCTGCCTTTATTTGGCCGGGGTTCGGGGGGCGTCCAGGAGCCACAGGGCTCCAATCTTTGCTCGCAAGCACGCTCTTCCCTATTTCTTCTGGTTTCGGCGTCGGGCTACCGCCGTAGCCTATGCGCGCATAAACGGCCGGATATTGCCTGCGAGAATGAGAAAACAGAAGGGGTTTATGCGTCGATGTCCAAACCCATTTGCTCAAGACGCCGCATTAAAACACAATGTGTTTTGTGGGGCGCCGGGAAAAATCGTCCGCTTTGCCGGCGGATGATTTCAGGGCGGCGTTGTCGTTAGTACGACGAACGGATAGGGGATCGCTGTGCAACCTTCTCTCGATGACATCGAATCGGCGTCTCGTATCGTCTACTCGGACATGCAGGCCACGCCGCAATATTGCTGGCCGTTGCTCTGCGAACGCCTGGGAGCGGAAGTGTGGGTTAAGCACGAGAACCATACGCCTGTCGGCGCTTTTAAGATTCGAGGCGGGCTCGTTTATTTCGCGCACCTCGCGCAGTCCGGCCAAGCGCCAAGGGGCGTGATAGGGGCTACTCGTGGAAATCATGGCCAGTCCGTTGGATTCGCCGCGCGCCGCTACGGAATCCCGGCCGCCATCGTTGTGCCTCATGGCAACAGTATCGAGAAAAATGCCGCCATGCGGGCGCTTGGCGTGGAGCTAATCGAGCATGGCGATGATTTTCAGTCTTCCCGCGAGTTTGCAGAAACCCTAGCCGCCGAGCGGTCGCTACACATGGCGCCGTCGTTTCATCCTCTATTAATAGCGGGAGTCGCTACTTATAGCTTGGAATTATTCAGGGCCGTCAAGGCAATTGATATTGCCTATGCGCCCATTGGCCTTGGATCCGGCATTTGTGGAATGCTTGCGGCGCGGGATGCGCTCGGATTAAAAACCGAGGTGGTTGGCGTTGTATCGGCCCATGCCACCGCCTATGCGCAGTCATTCAGCGCCCGGCGGCCGATCGAATCGCCGGTCAGCACTAATCTTGCCGATGGTATGGCTTGCCGCACCCCGGAACCGGCCGCGCTTGCGCTTATTTGGCGGGGTGTCGACCGCATCGTTCCGGTGACGGACGACGAAGTGGCGGCGGCGATGCGCATGCTATTCGAGTGTACGCATAACACCAGTGAGGGCGCGGGCGCGGCGGCAGTGGCGGCCGCGACACAGGAAAAATCCCGGATCGCCGGCCGCAAGGTTGCCGTGATTTTGTCTGGCGGCAATATCGACCGGGATGTTTTTGCCGCCGTTTTAACGGCGAAAGGTTCCGGCTAAGCTCTCGTCTAACATTGGCGTTCGCTGGGGCCGGCTTTTTCGCCGATGCGGCAAAATTGGCCGGTGGCGTTGAGTGTCGGGCTTTGGGGTGCGATGAACAACGGTATTTGAATGAAGCGGGATGAGAAGCTTAACGGCGGCGTCATCACTATGCCGGATTTCATCGGCTTGAACGCGATTGAAGAATGGACAATGCGATTTGATCTGGATTTACAATCCATTCCAATCAGCCGGCGGGTGGTGTTGCTCATCGACGCCAATCGCCGCCAATTTGAATCAACCCCATGTTTGAAGCGCCTGCGAGATTTTTTGACTACGCATCCTGTGATTCGGCCCCATGGCGTAAAAATTGCGTTTGTTCAGCCCGTGAATGTGATGACGCCTCAAATCGATCAGCCGTTGAGGCCTATTTTGAGAATGTCGAGGAGGCGTATCGATGGCTAATCGCGTAATGTTCTCGATAGAAGCAAGCGAATCCGATCCTGAGGTGTCCAGGATGAGGCAATGCCCGTCTTGCGTGGCGGTGACGAAAAGACATTGCTCCCCGGAGCAATCGGGGGGGCGGCGTTCTACGCGGTTTTGGCGACGGTGTATTTCGTTGGGCCGATGTTTGAATCCACGTGTAGCGTGGAATCGTTGTGGCGGTTGCTATCCTGGTAATTCAAGTCGTCTCCTTTGTCGTAATGCCCAATGACCGGCGGCGTATCCTGTAGATACAATGTTCCTTGCGCGCCGACTGGAACGGATTGGTCTGCTGCAACCATAGGAAATTCAATTTTTTCCACGGTTGCCGCTTGTTTCACGGATTGGTCGACACGGTATACCGTACCGCCTATCACTGTTTTAGGCATGTTGTTTCCTCCTGTTTTAATGGACTGTTACGTGGTTTAGGCGTTTCGCTTGTATGCGTCTGCATCTGCATGCGAGAGCGGTGGGTTACGCTAACTTGCCGTGTTGTCGCCGCGCTCAACATACAAGACGGTTATCCCGGGCTTTCCGTGAAAAATAAATGGTTCCGGCAGGGCGTGGAAACGATTTTCGCCCTAATGGTTAAAGGGCGCCGCGAGCGTATGGCTCCATGTCCCGTTGTATTGGGTTTTATCGGAGAGCCATTGCCAGCCCATGACTCCGGCGGGCCGGAGGCCCGCCGCGATGCCTTGTTGAAGAAAACCGGCCAGCGCATCGGGGGCGACGTAGCCGGTATTGGCCGCATCCTGTGGCGTGACCGGCTTGCCGATTACTATTTTTTCCAAGGGAATGCCGCTGGCGTGGATTTCCTTGACAGCGGTGCCGCTGGCCCAGCCGTCGGCTTGTAAAAAGAGGCTATCGTAGGCCGCATAAGCGGCGCCGCCCTGATTATAGAATTGAATATTGTAGAAATCGATGAGGCTGCCTACCTGTGCCTCGATTTGTAGGTAATTCGACGCATAGGCCGTCATGAAATACGGCGCTTGGGGCGCGTGGGAAATAATAGCCTCTGGGAATACGTCCTTCGCCGCCTGGACTGCCGCGACTATCCAGGGCGTCGCGGCGCCGTTCTCGAACGCCGCCGTATCCTCGATATCGAAATCCACGCCATCGAGACGATATTGCTTTGCGAACAGCGCTGCATTTCGTCCGTAGTCCGCGCCGCC
>DOVS01000110.1 GCA_003519965.1 Betaproteobacteria bacterium | reverse complement strand
GCCCATATTGATCATGGCAAATCCACCCTCGCCGATCGTCTGATCCAGGTGACCGGAGGGTTGGCAACGCGCGATATGAAAGAGCAAGTGCTCGACAATATGGATATTGAGCGCGAGCGCGGCATTACCATTAAGGCGCAAACCGCGTCCCTCGACTATCTCGCCCAGGATGGGGCGGTTTATCGGCTCAATTTGATCGACACCCCCGGCCATGTGGATTTTTCCTACGAAGTGTCGCGCTCGTTATCCGCCTGCGAGGGCGCGCTGCTGGTCGTGGACGCCTCCCAGGGCGTCGAGGCGCAGACCGTGGCGAATTGTTATACCGCCATTGACCTCGACGTAGAAGTCGTGCCGGTGCTCAACAAGGTCGATCTTCCCGCCGCCGATCCCGACCGGGTCATTCAAGAAATCGAGGATATTATTGGGATTGACGCCCAGGACGCGGTGCGCGCCAGCGCGAAGACCGGGGAAGGCGTGCAAGCAATATTGGAAACCGTTATTCAACGGATTCCCCCGCCCGCCGGCGATCTCGATGCGCCGCTTAAGGCGTTGATTATCGATTCCTGGTTCGATAATTATGTCGGCGTGGTTATGCTGATTCGTGTGATCGACGGCCAGTTACGGCCTAAAGAACGGATCCGGCTCATGGCGGCCTCCGCCGAATATCAGTGCGAGCAGATCGGCGTATTCACGCCGAAAGCGAAGGCGAGAGAGCGCCTATCCGCCGGCGATGTCGGATTTATGATCGCCGGCGTCAAGGAACTCAAATCCGCCAAGGTCGGCGATACGGTGACGTTGGCGGCCAACCCGGCAAAGAGTGCGCTGCCCGGCTTCAAGGAAATCAAGCCTCAGGTGTTTGCCGGTCTGTATCCGGTCGAATCCCACGAATACGAGGCGCTGCGCGACGCCCTGGAGAAATTACAGTTAAACGACGCCTCGCTGCAATACGAGCCGGAAAACTCCCAGGCGCTAGGATTTGGCTTCCGTTGCGGATTTCTCGGTCTACTGCATATGGATATTGTGCAGGAGCGGCTGGAGCGCGAGTATGACATGGCGCTGATTACCACGGCGCCCACGGTGATTTATCAAGTCGTCATGCGCGATGGGCGCGTTCTGGAAATCGAAAATCCATCCAAGCTGCCCGATCTTTCCAAAATCGAGGAAATTCGCGAACCGATTATTAGCGCCACCATTCTGGCGCCCCAGGATTACGTCGGCGTGGTGATGACCCTGTGCAATCAGAAACGCGGCAGCCAGAAGAATATGCAGTACCTAGGGCGGCAAGTAATGTTGACTTACGAGCTGCCGATGAACGAAGTGGTGATGGATTTCTTCGATAAATTGAAATCCGTCAGCCGCGGCTATGCATCGCTGGACTATGAATTTAAGGAATTTCGGGCGTCCGATTTGGTCAAACTCGACATTTTGGTTAATGGCGGCAAGGTTGATGCGTTATCGTTGATCGTGCATCGTTCGGTTAGCCAATACCGCGGGCGGGAAGTCGCCGCCAAAATGCGCGAATTGATTCCGCGACAGATGTTCGATGTCGCGATCCAGGCCGCGATCGGCGCCCAGATCATTGCCCGGGAAACCGTGAAGGCCTTGCGTAAAAACGTGCTGGCCAAATGTTACGGCGGCGATATTACGCGTAAGCGGAAACTGCTGGAAAAACAAAAGGCGGGGAAAAAGCGCATGAAGCAAGTGGGGAACGTGGAAATTCCCCAGGAGGCTTTCCTTGCCGTTTTACAAGTGGATAACAAATAAATGAACAGGAAAAAACCATGAATTTCGCGCTTATCATGCTAATCGCCCTGGTGGTTACCGGCTCGGTCTGGCTTTACGACCGCTTCGTCGGCAGCCGCCGGCGGGCGGATGGGGTCAAAGAGCCGGTGGTGGTGGAGTATGCCAAGAGCTTCTTTCCCGTCATCCTCGCGGTGTTCCTGCTGCGCTCTTTCTTGGTGGAGCCGTTTAAAATTCCGTCCGGGTCGATGATGCCCACCTTACTGATCGGCGATTTTATCCTGGTCAATAAGTATGATTACGGTATCCGGCTGCCGGTCATCGACCGTAAAATCATCGACATCGGTACGCCTCACCGGGGCGATGTGGTGGTGTTCCGCTATCCGAATAATCCCTCGGTGGATTACATCAAACGGCTAGTGGGCTTGCCCGGCGATACCGTGACTTATCGCAACAAGCATTTGTTCATTAATGGGAAGCCGGCGCCATGGACGAAGGTCGGCCGTTACCATTATGTGCAAAGCGGGCTGAATTACGTGAACGACATCCTTTACCGAGAACGTCTCGGCACGCATAACCACCAGCTATTGGTGCAGCCGGACAGCCCGTCGGTGAGGCTGGAGGATATTGGCCTGTCTTTTCCCCACCGGCGCAATTGCCAATATAATACCAACGGTTTTACTTGTGTCGTGCCTCCGGGCAATTACTTTATGATGGGGGACAATCGGGACGACAGCAACGACAGCCGGTATTGGGGATTCGTTCCCGACCGCAACCTCGTGGGCAAAGCTTTTCTCGTATGGTGGAACTTCAGCGATCTTAAGCGAATGGGAACATGGATTCGATGAAAGGAAAAACAATGAAGACGCAACGCGGCATCACGACATTCGGCAGCGTTATCGTACTGGTGTTTTTAGTGCTTGGGGCGATCGTGGTGATGAAACTGGCGCCGTCCTATATCGATTATTTTTCCGTGGAAAAAGTCATGAGCGCCATGGGCAAAGAGGACGATTTGCAAAACATGACATCGATAGATATTCGCAAGTCGTTCGAACGGCGGGCGACGATCGACAATATCACCTCGGTCACGCCCGCCGACTTGGAAATCCGGCGCCGTAACGGCCAGGTCGTGGTTAGCGTGGCCTATTCGCAGAAAGTCCATTTGGTGGGCAATATTAGCTTGCTCATGGATTTTCAGTCATCTAGCGTTAAAAGTCGTTAAGTATTTCGCCTGCGATGCCGCTCGACCGTCTGTGCCACACGATTCGCTACCGTTTTTCCGATCCGCGGCTGTTGCGTCAAGCGCTGACTCACCGCAGCGTGGGCGTGCCCAACAACGAACGGTTGGAGTTTTTGGGCGACAGCATCTTGAATTGCATCATCGCCCAAGACTTATATCGCCGCTATCCTAAGCTGAGCGAAGGAGAGCTCAGCCGGTTGCGCGCTTATTTAGTGAAGGAGCAGCGCCTCGCCGAAGTGGCTGTGAAATTGGACTTGGGCGACTACCTCATCCTGGGCGAGGGAGAAATGAAGAGCGGCGGATACCGCCGGCCATCGATTCTGGCGGATACCGTGGAGGCGCTGATTGGCGCTGTTTTCCTCGATGGCGGTTTTACTCGGGCGGTCGAAGTGATCGCCACGCTTTACCACGGCATGCTGGAAAATCTCGACGCCAAGGCCGTGGGCAAGGACCCGAAGACCCTGCTGCAAGAATATGTGCAAAGCCGTAAATGCGCGCTGCCGCAATATACCGTCGTGACCACCTCCGGCGAGGCGCATCGGCAGAATTTCGAGGTAGAGTGCGCAATTCCCGAGCTTAATATTCGCTCCCACGGCAGCGGCTCCAGCCGCCGCGGCGCCGAGCAAGACGCCGCTAAGGCGGCTTATCGGCAGGCAACGCATGCCTAGCCCGGACGCCGCGCCATTCCGCGCCGGTTACATCGCGATCGTCGGCCGCCCCAATGTCGGGAAATCGACGCTGTTAAACCATCTGATCGGCGAGAAAATCAGCATCACGTCGCGCAAGGCGCAAACCACCCGGCACCGGATCGTCGGTATTCGCACCGATGAGGGCGCGCAATATATCTTCGTCGACACGCCGGGTTTTCAACTCCATCACCGCAATGTGCTGAACCGGGTGATGAACCAATCGGTTACCCAAGCGCTGGCGGATGTGGACGTGGTGCTGTTCGTGGTGGAAGCGTGCCGCTTTGACGATAAAGACGCACAGGTGGCCAAGCTGCTGCCGCAAGATCGTCCGCTGATCTTAGTGATGAACAAAATCGACCAGGTGGAGGATAAGCGCCGTCTTTTACCGTTTATTCAGCAACTGAGCGCGCGTTTCTCGTTTTCCGCCATCGTACCGGTGAGCGCGGAGAAAGAACAACAGCTGCCCGAATTGCTGGAAGAAATCCGCCAGAAGCTGCCGGAAGGCGCGCCGCTGTTCGAGGAAGACGCCATCACCGACCGCAGCGCGCGTTTTCTGGCGGCGGAAATCGTCCGCGAGAAAGTGTTCCGTTTATTGGGGGAAGAAGTACCTTACGGCATCGCCGTCGAAATCGAGCAATTCACCGTCGAGGGAAAGATGCACAGGATTCAAGCGGCAATAATCGCCGATAAGCCGGGCCAAAAGGCGATCATCATCGGCCAGCGCGGAGAGAAAATAAAACGCATCGGCAGCGACGCGCGCAAGGAGATGGAGCGCCTATTCGACGGCAAGGTTTACCTGGAGCTGTGGGTAAAGGTGCGCTCGGGATGGGCCGATAGCGCGCGCGCGGTCAAGAGCCTGGGCTACGAATAACCCGCGCTGAGACACCGGCGGCCGGATCATGGAAAAAGCGGACAGACAGCGGCTCGATGCGCAACCGGCGTATGTGCTGCATAGCTACCCGTACCGGGAAACTAGCCTGGTGGCCGAGGTGTTCAGCCGCCATCATGGACGGTTGGCGCTGGTGGCCCGAGGGGCGCGCCGTCCTCGTTCGCCGGTGCGCGGTCAATTGCTCGCTTTCCAGCCGTTACAGTTAAGCTGGTTCGGCAAAAACGAACTGCGCACCCTGCACCAGGCGGAATGGGTCGGCGGTTTGACGCCGCCGCAGGGCATGGGGCTGATTTGCGGCTTTTATCTCAACGAGTTGCTGCTTAAATTGCTGCCCCGCGACGACCCGCACGAGCAACTATTCCTGCATTATCAAGAAACGTT
>DOVS01000145.1 GCA_003519965.1 Betaproteobacteria bacterium | reverse complement strand
CCGGAAGACTATATTCATCGTATTGGCCGCACCGGCCGGGCAGGCAGCGAGGGCGCCGCCATTTCGCTGGTTTGCTCGGAAGAGCGCAAGCTGCTCGCGGAAATCGAGCGCCTAGTTAACCGCAGCATTCCACAAATAGCCGTAGCGGGTTTCGAGGCAGAGAATACGACGATTCCCGTTTCTTCCTCATCTTCCGCTGGGATTGCGGCGCGCCGGTCTCCGCCTAAAACGCAACGATCTCGTACAGCCGTTGTTTCTTGCGCCCAGGCCGCGCCGCCAGCGTTCAGCATAGCGGGGCGGCAGCCGTCGGCTGCACGGAGTAGTACGCCCGCGGCGCCCCTGGGGCGCCGCCCCAAACCTCAGATCGCAGCGCTGTTGGGCGGACTTTGCAGGCGAGAACTCCCCGAGGGCGAGGAATAAAGAGACACCAGCGATGGTTTCATAAAGAAAGAAACGCAAGCCGGTGGCGCGTCCTCGGCGCGCCGTTTAACGTTTAGCCGGACGTTGCGTTTTTGCCGCGCGATCCTATGCCAATGCTTGGATTCAAGCGCCATGAAGTTTTTCGTAACGATTCCGCGTTAAGAAGCGCCATTGACGGCGTGGCCCATGGTGGATGGAGGTAGGCATGGCTGCCGACAACGAACGATTCATGCGGCGAGCGATCCGGCTTGCCGAGGAAAAAATGGCGGCTAATGAGGGCGGGCCGTTTGGTGCGCTGATCGTTAAAAACGGCAACCTCGTCGCCGAAGGTTGGAATCGAGTGACTCGCGCCAACGATCCCACCGCGCATGCCGAGATCGTTGCGATCCGGCGCGCTTGCCGGCGTCTTCATACGTTCCGGCTTGACGATTGCGTGATCTATACGAGCTGCGAACCCTGTCCTATGTGTCTGGCGGCTATTTATTGGGCGCGGCTCGGGTATGTTTATTACGGCAATAGCCGCGGTCAGGCGGCCGCAATCGGCTTCGATGACGCCGAGATTCTGGATCAAATACGTTGTCATGACAGCGCGCGCAAATTACCCATGATCCGTCTGCTGCCGGAAGAAGCGCATCGTGCGTTTGACGCTTGGATTGTCAAGCCGGATAAGACGCCTTATTGAGCGCTAGTGCATCCTGTCTTTTCTTGTATGGGGCCGCCACGTTCTTTCCGTCACGGGGCCGCAGTGCCTCGCTGCTGAGCAGGCGCTAGTCTTGATTTTCTCCTGGTGCAGGATTGTTGTATTAGTGTCTTCGTCCGGCCCATTCTTTTGCTATCGATGCGATGACGTGTTTCGCGTGTTGTTTGTGATGGTGATGTTCCGCCATTGGCGCGTTGCAGCGCAGGGCGCACCGTTCCAGCAGGACGCCGCGGCCCAGCCGGCGCTATTCGGTGCGATCTTCCTGGTTTTTCACGGTCTTCCGGGTAGCCCGCGTTGTTTTAACGGCCCGGTGTTTTTCCTCGGAGATCCAGTGGAACGGCGGCGCGCCGCCGCCCTTGGATTGGCCGGCATACACTGTCAGGTGCGGGAAGGGAATTTCGACGCCGTGGTCGTCGAATGTCTGTTTTAAGCGCCGCAGGAATTCCCGACGCACCCCCCATTGTTCCAGCGGCGCAGTTTTGAAACGGCCCTTTAGGATGAGGGCGGATTCCCCCCATTTGTCGAGGCCGGCGATTTCTACATCGTCCAGAATTTTTTGACTGAATTCAGGATCTGCGCGTAATTCCGCGCTGACTTGGCGGATGAGGCCGAATGCTTCGGCGATGTTTTCCCGGTAGGCGATTCCAATTTCAAATACCGAGTAAGCATATTCCCACGACATGTTCGTGACGGTAGTAATTGCGCTGTTCGGGATAAAGTGAACATTGCCGCTGTAATCTCGCAGCCGCACGTAGCGAAAGGTCACTTCTTCGACTAATCCCGCTTTGTCGGCTACCGCGATGACATCGCCTTGGCGGATTTGGTTTTCCAGCAATAGGAAAAAACCGTTGAAGTAATCTTGGACCAAGTTTTTGGCGCCGAAACTGATGGCCAACCCGAGTATGCCGGCGGTGCCCAGAATAGGACCGATGGCGATTCCCAACGCACTCAGGGCGAGCGTGCCGGCGATAATGGCGATCACGACGGTTGCTGTGTAGCGCAAGACGCGGCGTAGGGTTTCGATGCGTTTGATCGATTCCGGCAGTACGGCGCGCCGCCGCCACTGCTGGATAAGGAAGTTGATCCCTTTGCGCAGCAGTATTACGGCGGCAACCGCCAGGATTAAAATAAAGAGGACATGTAAAAACGTGCTCATCGTCAGCTCCTATTCCCTGCGATTGGAGAGCCAGGGAACAAAGGTCTCAGGAGGTCGTTATGGTTTTCGCCAGTGGGCGGAATTGCAGTTGATAAAACATATGCAGGTAACGCGATGTTTCTTCCCGCTCCAATCCACTGATAAATTTCCAAAAGCCGTAAATACGCGATAGCGTCATCATTCGTTCGGCGTAGCGTTTCCAAGTATAACGGCTTTCGACCCGGTTGAGCGCGCCTTGAGATATGCGTGTCCATTCTTCCGGCTTGTCGCCGCAGCGCTCTAGGAAATCGGCGATGATATTGGCGGCGGCGGCGCCGTCGTTGGGATCGATGTGGAAACCCGATTGGTTGTGCTGGATAATTTCCAGCGGGCCGCCGTAGCAGGTGGCGAAGGTGGGCAGGCCGGAGGACATGGCTTCGATAATCGTCAGGCCGAATGCCTCGAACTGCGCTGGCTGGACGAATACCCCTTTTTGGTCGGCGACGTAGCGGTAGAGTTCGCCCGCGAGGTTTTTGTCTAGGCGGGCGCCGATCCAGCGCATTTTGCCGTCGAGCTGATGCTGGTTCATGAGCTCGTGCATCCGGTGAATTTCCGCCCTTTCTTCGTGGTCGGCGGACTGCTCGGGATCTAGGTGGCCGCCGATGACGAGTAAATTGCCTTGTTCCCGCAATCGTTCCGAGGCGCCGAACCATTCGACCAGGCCGGTGATGTTTTTAATGCGATCAAGGCGCCCCATGGTGAATATCAGCGGTTTATCCTGATTCTGAAACATGCCGCGAGTATGGGAGGGCGTTTCTTCGCTGTAGAGCAAGGATTCCAGTTCCGGCAGCAGACCGCGCATGCGCCGCCCTTCCTCGGCATAAGAGAAATAGACGTCAGGAGCGGCGCCGGGGGAAACAATATTGAATTTCGGATCGAATAGGTTGATGCCGTTGATAATCCGGTACAAGCCCGGCATGCTGAACGACTGGTAGCTTTCGTATTGGCCGATGCTATCCTCGGTGCCGGCAATCTCCTGGTAGGTGCTGGTGATGATGAAGTCCGCCGAGTTCATGGCGATGAGGTCGGCGGTATACTGGCAGGAGAAGTGGTATTGCGGTTCGCTTTCCTGCCAGTAAAGCGCGGAATGGAGATATTTGGTTTTTTCCAGGGCGTGGGCGATATTGCATTGGGTGACGCCGAGGCGCTGGCTTAAGAGAGAGGCGACCAGATTGCCGTCGGAGTAGTTGCCGATGATTAAATCCGGACGTCCGCCGAGTTCGGCTAATGCTTCCCGCTCCACATCGAGGGAGAAGCTTTCGAGATAGGGCCAGATTTCAAAGCGCGACACCCAGTGAGGGACGATTTCACCATTGGAGCGATGGAACGGCACCCGCAGAATCCATGTGTTCTCGCAGCCGCTGACTTTTTCCAATCGTTGGTTGCAGGTGGTGCCTTGAGCGTCTGGAATCAAGCGGGTGACAATGACGATTTTGGGATGGACCTGTACGCCTTGGTGCGCCAGCCGTTCGCGCATTTCCCGCTCTAGCGCTTGAACCTGGTCGAGAATGTAAACGACTTGACCGCCGGTATCGGGTAGCCCGAAGACGTTATCCTGTCCAAAATAGCCGTGAGGAGAAAGAACCAGCAGCCGGGAAATCATCGGAAGACTGGATAGAAAGGCCTCTAGTGCGGTAGGCGACGGGGCCTCCAGAATATCCATCAGCAAGCTCATGGTTTCTGCGGCGCGCCCCGCGTGATCGCCCCAGCCCGGTGCGAAGCCTAGCTTTTGCAAGATGGGCGCGCATTCCTCCCAAGGCGTGGCGGCGTCCAGCTTCGCCAGTTTTCCCATTGCGTGATTCAGCGCGCTGCGTAGCGCCGACACCGAGCGGAATTCGGTGTTGACCATCAGCGGCTGTCCCTCGATGGCGTGTACGCTGAGGAAGTGCAACAGCTTATTCCCACCGCCGCTCGGTTCGTTGAACATACTGCTGGCTAGCTGGCGGTTGAGAAAAATCATCCCCTGGCCGATGGAACGAGATTCCTTCAGCTTGGGAAATCCACGGTTAAAGGGGGTAAAGTCCACTTCCAATGTGGGTTCCAACAGCGTTTCCGGTCTGACCAGAATTTCCTTGATGCGTAAAAACTCGTTGACACTGATTTCCTCCGGCGTCACGTTTTCCCGGTGGATGCGCAGATAACGCCAGCGCGCTACTCGTTCGCGGACTGCGAAATAGGCCCACGGCTCATTGAATACCGCCTCCTGGGAATGGGTGACGAATTCCTCCAACGCCCAAGACGATTCGGCCTCCTCTGGATGTTCCTGGCCGAGGGCGGTCAATCCGTTGCACAGATCGGTGTGCAGTAAGAATGGGCGATTATCGGAAAAATAGCGGCGCAACAACAGATAGAGCACGTCCCGCTGTTCCTGGGCGAAAGTCATGAGTTCTTCGACGATCATGGGTTATGCGTCCTCTTCGGTAGTTGGCGGCACACTGGCGAAGCCGTAATGGAATATGCCGTCTAGAATGCCGCGCGCATGAGAGCGTTGCGCAAAGTATATCTTCTCCCGGCCGCGCAATGTTTCCAATTCTGGGCTGTGATTGCTGACCACCACGCCGAGTGTGTCACCCAGTAGCATTTCGGTATCGTTTCCCGAGTCGCCGGCGACTAAGAATTGGCTAAGCGACAAACTCCATTTGTAGGAGAGGTAGCGAATGGCGTGTCCCTTAGAGGCGCGTACCGGCAGAACATCGAGAAACGCCTCGTG
>DOVS01000058.1 GCA_003519965.1 Betaproteobacteria bacterium | reverse complement strand
GGGCGGCGTGGTGCTGGTTTCTTGCGGTGTCCTTCCGCGATTCACCGGGTTGCTTGATTTCCCTCCCCTCGATTGAACGGGTTCCCGGCGATGGCGGGTCGGTTGCGCGATGCGCCAGCGCGTATGCGCACGCAAGGCAAATAGCGCCGCCTGCGCCCGGATTGCGGATGATCGGCCGTTCAGCGCGTGCTCAGCGCCGCAAACGTTCGAGACAGCGCAGTGGCGACGCGGGCGAATGCAGGATAATTGAGTTTGTCTGGCGTATCTTCGGCGGTGTGATAGTAAGGATAGCGGTAAAATGCGGTGTCCGTCACCATCAAGGCGCGGTAACCTTGGCGCCAGAAGGCGTCGTGATCGCTCCAGGCGACTCCCGGTATCCATGAGAAGGTGGCGAGAGACTCGGCGGGAAAATGACTGACACTGCGGAATGCCGCCACTGTGTCGCGCATCATGCCGCGAGAGCGGAAATTGGACACGAAGGCGACGAAGTTGCCGCGTTCTGGGTAGAAGCGGCGGAATAGCGGGGGATAATGCTGGCTGCCCGGCGTATCTTGGTAACAGCCCAGCATTTCTAGGGAGATCATCAGGCGAATGTCGTCCCCGCGCCGCTTGGCGGCCTTAGCGTACACCAAGCTCCCCATTTCTTTGCGGAAAAAGAAGGGCGGCTCCTCATTGACGAACGCCACGAAGCGCACGGTCATGGCGGGCTCCAGCAGCGCGAACTGGCGGGAAATTTCCAACAGCGCGGCGACGCCGCTACCATTGTCGTTAGCGCCGGGACTGCCGCGCACCGAGTCGTAGTGCGCGCCGATGAGCAAGATTTCTTTCGGCCGCTGTTTTCCGGGGCGCACCACTTCCAGATTGGCGCAAGGCGCGCCGCGGGCGGTATACGGCTGCGTGTCGACAGTGTAGCCCTGGCGGCGCCAGGTTTCCGCGATGTAATCGGCGGCGGCTTGCAACGCGGCGGGACGAAATATATTGCGTTCGCCGATTTCATCGGCGAGGATGCGCACGTGGGCGGCTAGGGTTTCCTGAGCGATGCGTAGGGCCTTGCCGTCGCTGGGCGGGGCTTCATGAATGGCGGGCGTGTGCGCAAGGATAAGGGGCATGTGTTCACTATAGCGGAAGCAAGCGCCGACTGGTTGGTGCGATACGCACTTTTCCGGGAAGTTGTGTCGGCGGGTTGGCCGTATCTGGCGGTTTGTTTTGCCGCTGGCTGCGCTGGCTATAATGAATTATGGGTGCGCGCCTACGCGCGGCGAGCAAAGAATCCGTGAGCGGAGGGCGCGGCAGATGGTGAAGACGGCGGACACCCGTGATTTTCGACAGCGCAGGAGGAAACGCCATGCAACGGCCACTACAAATTAACTTTAAAGACATTCCGCATTCCAACGCGGTGGAAATGCATATCCGGGAAAAAGTGGAGAAGCTCGAGTTATTCTATCCACGAATGACGGGTTGCCGGGTGACGGTTGAGTTGCCCCATAAACACCACCATCGGGGGAAACGCTATAACGTGCGGCTGGATTTGATGGTTCCCGGCAACACGGTGGTGGTTAACCGCGATCTTCATGAGGATATTTACGTGGCGTTGCGCGATACGTTCGATGCGGCGCGGCGGCGCTTGGAGGATTACGGCCGGCAGCAGCGGGGCGATGTCAAAATGCACGGTGAAGTAGCGCATGGCCGTATTGTCCGGCTGTTTCTGGACGAGGGATTCGGTTTTATCGAAACCGCGGATGCGCGGGAATTTTACTTCAACGATGATAATGTGACGAATCCCCGTTTCGATCAGTTAGCGGTGGGCGCCGAGGTGCAGTTCCTGGAGGACGCCAGCGGGGAGGGATTGCAAGCGAAACGCGTGAGCGCCGGCCGATATCCCCCCGCCTTGGCGTGACCCGAGTTCCAGGAGTCGTTACGATGATTTTCGTCGGGAGGGGCGCTAGGCGTTGGCGGCGAATAAGGGTTCTAAATTAGCGGCTTCCAGCAGATGAAGCACCGAGCGGCGGCAGCCAACAAGCGTCACCGTGCGGTTATGGGAAGATGCTTTTTCGCGCAGGGTGAGCAGTGCGTCCAGCGCGCTGCTATCCATGGATCTGACGCCCCCCATATCGATCTCGATATCGCTGATATGCGGCGCGGCCAACGCGGCTTCGCCGCATTGAAGAAATTGCGGCCCGGAGGAAAAGTCGAAGGTGCCGTGAAGGTTGATTTTCGCTGTTTGCCGATCAACAGCGGCAATGGTTTTGAACGTCATGGCCCATCCCATTTTTTGACAAGTTTCGATAGTTGATTTATACACTAAATCACCATGATATGTCAATAATATAAGCCAATTGTTTAATAATGTTTATTAACTTATTGAGTTATTGTTTTCCGTCAAGAGCCGGCGGCGGAAAAAATAACGGGGGCCTTCGCCCCCGCTGGCTTACATTCGCGTTAATTTATCGCGGTGCGCCATTTACAATTCGCTGGCGTGGTGCGCTAAGTAGTCGGCAACGCCTTCCGGTGTCGCTTGCATTCCCGCCTTGCCTTTGTTCCAACCGGCGGGACACACTTCGCCGTGCTGCTCATGGAATTGCAGGGCCTCGACCATGCGAATGGCTTCGTCGATGTTGCGGCCTAACGGCAGGTCGTTGACGATTTGGTGGCGCACAACGCCTTCGCGGTCAATGAGGAAGGCGCCGCGCAGGGCGACGGCGTCGTTGATTAGCACGTCATAATCGCGGGCGATGGCGCGTGTCAGGTCGGCCACCATGGGAAATTGCACGGCGCCCAGGCCGCCTTTGTCCACGGGCGTGTTTTTCCATGCAAGGTGCGTGTAGTGGGAGTCCACGCTGACAGCGATCACTTCGGTGTTGAGGGCTTTAAAGTCCTTGAAACGATGGTCGAACGCCAGTATCTCGCTGGGACAGACAAAAGTGAAATCCAACGGATAGAAAAAGAGCAAGGCGTACTTGTCCTTGATGTAATTTTTCAGGTTGAAGCTTTCCTCGATAGCGTTGTTTCCCATTACCGCGGCGGCGGTAAAGTCTGGTGCGGATTTTCCGACGAGAACGGCCATGATTTCTCCTTAATGGTTTTAAACAGGACTGCGATTTAGAAAGAGTCTAAATTCTCTCTCTTCCCTAGCGGAAAGTCAATGGCTGAACGACGCGCTGGGATGACGTCTCGGCGCTCTTTAAGCAAGCGGGTCGATGCGTTGTCCGGCGGTGTCAGCGTTTCCGCCGTATTGTTGCGATAGGCGTTTGCTTGTTGCTGCATTAATTCCATACGGGCGGCCGCGGCGCTCATCGCCGCTTGCACCGCGACCGCCCGGTCTTGGGCGGCGGGCTGCGCCGGGGCCAGCGCGGCGCGTCGAACGGTTTCCGTTTTCCGCAGCGTCGCTTCGGGATCGCCGGGAACCGGCGAGGCGTCGATGCCGACTTCGCCGCCAATGGCGTACAGCCGGCCATCCGGCCCCGTCGTATATTGAAAGGACGGCCCGCCCTGGACGCCGTCGCCTGCGGCGATATGCGCATTTTCGTGGGCGCGGACTTCACGGTCGCTTTTTTGCAAGGCTTGGATTTGCGGCGTCGATTCGGTGTCCATCGCGGTCTGGTTGGCGGCGGGGTGTACCTCGCCGCTTGCGGCGCCGCGACGGTCCTGATGCGTGGATTGCGCCGGCGGGGGCGGCGGTAGTGTGGAAGAAACGGCCTGGGTGTCCATGAGGCGAATCTGCGCGGGAGCGGACGCTGACTTGTATACTAAATATTAAGTATAGTAATGAGTGTGCCAGCGTTCCAGGTGCATCGCCGCGTATGCGCTAGATGCTTGAAGTTCGGCGGCGCGGCGCTAGGTCAGGCGTGTTAACGGGTCGTGATATAATAGTTTTTTTGGAGATGACTATGCCAATTTACGAATATAAGTGCGCTTCCTGCGGATTCCAGAAAGAATATATCCAAAAAATGAGCGATGCGCCGCATACAGTGTGCCCTGAATGCGGTCAGGCGTCGTTTTCAAAAATGCTGTCTGCCGCCGGTTTTCAATTAAAAGGGAGCGGCTGGTACCAGACCGACTTTAAGAGCGGCGCCAAGCCCAAGGACAAGCCCAAGGAGGAGTCTCCCGCGCCCGCGCCCGCGTGCGGCGGGGGAGGGTGCGGCTGCGCGTCCTAAGGTGCGAATCGTTAAACGTTATTTCATCACCGGCTTGCTTATTTGGG
>DOVS01000150.1 GCA_003519965.1 Betaproteobacteria bacterium | reverse complement strand
TCAGGGTAAAACCCGCTTGGCCGGGGTCATGGTAGAGCGCTCCTCCGCCGGTCAAGCGGCGTATCACCTCAATACGGCGGCGACGGCAATAGGCGAGCCGCAACTCGCGGTCTACCGCTTGGTGTAAACCGATGCTGGCGGTGGGGCGGTAGCGGTAAAAGCGCAGTAAATTTGGCGCGCCGCCTTGTGCGTGGCGCGCCAGCCAAGCACGATCGAAGGCGAGATGCGTGCTGCCGCGGTTGAGTCCGCTATCGGCGACCTTGATGTCGCGGTGGGAGAATACGCCCATCGGCCGATGTCCTTGATGCTGTTTTCGTGGTTGAATCCTCGGCGCGAGAGCTGCGCTGGCGGCTATGGTATCATGCGCCGGAATAGCGCGAGTCATTGCGGGCCGCGCGGCAGACTCCCGCGACGGCCATGGGAGCGGCGGGCGGTATCGCCAACCAGGATGCGCCGGCGCCGTGTGCGTCACGGGATGATCGGCGCGCCCCCTATTCGAGCCGCCGCGCCCTTTTTTTTATGGTCCCAATGCGCACTGATCCAATGAATTCACCATCGGCTGGGGAAGCAACCGCCTTGCTGGAAGAAGCCGGGCGTTGCGTCGCTTGCGGCCTCTGTCTGCCATTTTGCCCCACCTACCGGAAAATTGGCTCGGAGGCGGATTCGCCCCGGGGCCGCATTGCCATGATTCAAGGGGTGCTGTCGGGGCATTTTTCTCCTAGTGCGCGCTTTTGGCGTCATCTCGACTTATGTCTGGGCTGCCGCGCTTGCGAAAATGCCTGTCCTTCCCGCGTGACTTACGGCCATTTGCTGGATAGCGTGCGGGCATCGTTGGCGCCGGACGGCAGGACGACGCGGGAACTACGCTGGCTGGTCCAAAAGCCCTGGCGGCTGACATGGTTCGGCGTCGTGTTGCGCGGCTGGCATGCCTTCGGTGTCGGGCGATTGTTGCAGCGCATCCCTGGGTTGCGGCGGCGGCCGTTGCTCCAGCTAGCCGGGACGCCGCTCCCGGCGTTCGCGCCGCTGCGCTGGCGCAAGCGCTACCCGGCGGCGGGGACACCGCGCGGCGACGTTGCGCTTTTTCTCGGTTGCGTGGCGCGCGTCATGGACGCCGCGACCCTGAACGCGGCGGTGTACGTATTGAACCGCTTGGGTTACACCGTCCACGTGCCGAGAGGGCAGGCATGCTGCGGTGGTTTGCACCGCCAGGACGGCGACCGGGACGCGGCGGAAGCATTAGCGCGGCAAAATATCCGGGCGTTTTCCGCATTGAGGGTGTCTACGCTTATTAGCGTCGCCAGCGGTTGCGGCGTGACGCTTACTGAAACGTTTGCCGCCCAGGAAGGGATGGCCGTGCGGGAGATTAGCGAATTCCTGACGGCTGCCGAGGGTTGGCCGCATATCGCGATTCAGCCGCTGCCGGCGGTCATTCGGGTGCACGATCCGTGCTCCCTGGCCAACGTGACGCATGGCCAGGATTATCCTTACCGTTTGCTGCGCCGTATTCCTCAAGCGCGGGTCGAACCCTTGCCAGGCAATGGCCAGTGTTGTGGCGCGGCGGGTTCTTACTTCCTGCGCCAACCGGCGATGGCGGCGGCGTTGTTGGATGATAAAATGGAAGCGATTCGCCGGAAGGAAGCGCCTTATCTGGCGACCTCGAATGTGGGCTGTGCGCTGCACCTGGCCCAAGGCGTCCAGGCGGCGGGGTTGCACACCGCCGTGATGCATCCGGTGATGCTGCTGGCGCAACAAATGGGATATAAAAATCGCGATGAATCTAGACAAGCTAATTAATCAATTCGATAAAGGGCTGCGCACCGTTTTCGCACCGGCCGCTGCGTTGCGGCCGACGCCGGGAGACGCATTGCCAGAGGCGGAACTGAGCGAGGCGGAAAAACGCCGGGCGGCAAGATTGATGCGGGTTAACCACAGCGGGGAAATTTGCGCCCAAGCGCTCTATCAAGGACAGTCGCTAACCGCGCGTGATCCCGGCGTGCAGGCGGCCCTGGAGCAGGCGGCCCAGGAAGAGGAGGAGCATCTTCATTGGACCGAACGGCGCATTGCGGCGCTAGGCGGACGCAAAAGCGCGTTGAACGCCTTCTGGTACGCCGGCGCGTTGACGATTGGGGCGTTTACCGGCGCATTGGGGGACCAATGGAACCTGGGTTTTCTGGCCGAAACCGAGCGCCAGGTGGTCCGGCACTTGGACGGCCATCTCGGCCGGTTGCCGGCGCAGGACGAGAAAAGCCGCCAAGTCGTGACGCAAATGAAGGATGACGAGGCTAAACACGCCGCTACCGCGGTTCAATATGGCGGCGTGGACCTGCCGTTGCCCGTGCGGCTAGCCATGAAGTTATCCGCGAAGGTGATGACCAGCGCCGCTTTCCGCGTTTGAATCGCGCGGCGGGGTTTCAGCCTTCCACGATCTCGACATCGTGCGTAATCTCGGCGGTTTTGCCCAGCATGATGGATACCGAGCAATATTTTTCCGCCGACAGCTTAATCGCCCGCTCCACGTGAACGGGGTTGAGGTTCTTGCCGGTGACGACATAATGCAGATGAATGTTGGTGAATACTTTGGGGTCGTTGGGTGCGCGTTCGGCCTGAATGTCCACGACGCAGTCGGTAATGTCCTGCCGTGCTTTTTTCAAAATCAAGATCACATCCACCGACGAGCAGCCGCCCGCGCCGAGCAGCAGCATTTCCATCGGCCGCGGTCCCAAGTTGCGTCCGCCGATCTCCGGCGATCCGTCCATGAGTACCGCGTGGCTGCTTTCAGTTTCCCCCAGGAAGCTAACGCCCTCCACCCACTTGATTCGCGCGCGCATGATTTATCCTTTTAATCTTAAACAATGTGTGGCATGACGCCTTGCCGATGATCGCTTATTCTACGCAAAGCCGCCTGGCGAGGGGAGAGCGTTTTTGCGAGACGATGGCGGCCGAGATGGAATTGCGCTGACCTGACGAGGGGCCGACGAGGAGAGGCATGTTCGGGTTTTTCTGGATAGCGAAACCGATCTCGTGCGCGAGCACGCTGCGGTTGTTTATGCGCCTCGCCGCCGGCGGGGACGGTTTCCGGAAAATTGCGTAGCGTTGTTTCCATCGGAACAAGTGGCGATCGCGGCGGCGGATGCTTGCCGGCAGCGTTATCCTGCGCGCGTGGTTGGGCCGTCTCGTTCCTCGGAAGGCGCTAGGCTGTACTATTTAGTTCTCTGGCTCGATTAATATTGTCCCCGGGCTAATTTCCCAACGTATATTTTAATGCGTACCACGCCCAGCCGATGACCTCATGAAAGGCGATAGCGCTATTGCCCAGCGCGCCGGCGTCGGGCAATAGCATCAACGGCGAAAAAGGGTGCGTTCCCGTGTAGCCGGTGGCGGCGGGAACGACCCGCATGCCGGCGTGCGTGAAGGCCATTTTCGCCCGGGGCATGTGCCAGGCGTGGGTGACCAAATAGATACGGTCGATCCCGGCGCGGCGCAGCAGGCGCGCGCTGTCGGCGGCGTTTTCGGCGGTATTGTTGGAATCGCCCTCAATCCAACGCACCGGGACATGGAAATCTTGCGTCAGCGTTTCGGCCATCAACGCCGCTTCGGATTGCCGCCCACCGTCCGGCTTGCCGCCGCTGACTAAGATCGGTTTATGGGTGAGGCGGTAAAGGCGAGCAGCGTAACGCAGTCGGACGAGGGTCGCTTGACTAACGGTGTCGCCGCCATATTCCGGCGCATTCAAGTATCTGCCGCCGCCGAGGACGACAATGGCGCCTACACCGGGCTGGAGAACGACGGGCGGTGTTTCCATTCGCATGAGCAGATGATTGGCGACCCAGGGGGTGGATAGCAAATAAAGCAGCAACAGCGCCGCCCACGCCATGGATTTCCCCAATCGCGGGCGTTTGCCGAGGAGCAACAGGCCGGCGCCCCCGAGCAGGATAAGATTCAGCGGCGGAAGCAGCAAGGCGGCGATTAAATTAGTGGTCAGCCAGTTCATCGGCGGGCGTATTGGTCATCCGTGCCGGGACATGGCGTCATTATGCCAGGAACACGGGCGGCGGGATGCGGGAAAAACACAATGAGACGCCTTTAAGGGCGCGGCGCAAGCAACGCGCTGAAGGCTTTGACAATGCGGTGGAAGTTGGATAGAATCCATCCCCTTCTCTTTACTAAACACAGCTACTGGGATTTTCGCATGAAAACCTTTTCCGCTAAACCGCACGAAGTCAAGCGCGACTGGTACGTCATTGACGGCGCCGACAAAGTTTTAGGCCGCTTGGCGACCGAGATCGCCTGCCGGTTGCGCGGCAAGCATAAGACCGAATACACCCCTCACGTGGATACCGGCGACTACATTGTCGTTGTGAACTCCGCCAAGATTCGGGTGACCGGCAATAAGGCCGATGGCAAGATTTATCACCGCCACAGCGGCTACCCCGGCGGAATTTACAGCACGAGTTTCGCCAAGATGCAAGAGCGTTTTCCCGGACGCGCCCTGGAAAAGGCGGTTAAGGGAATGCTTCCTAAGGGGCCGCTAGGATATGAAATGCTGCGTAAGTTGAAGATTTATAGCGGCGAAACGCATCGTCACACCGCTCAGCAACCCAAGGTGTTGGAATTTTAAGGAACCGTTATGACCGGCAATCAGTATTACGGGACAGGCCGCCGCAAGAGTTCGGTGGCGCGGGTTTTTATGAAACCTGGCAGAGGCGGCATCGTCGTTAATGGCAAACCAGCCGACGAGTATTTCAGCCGCGAAACCAATCGCATGATTTTACGTCAGCCGCTGACGTTGACGGAAAGTCTGCAACGGTTCGATATTCAGATTAATGTTTGCGGCGGCGGGGAATCCGGCCAGGCCGGCGCGGTCCGTCACGGCATTACGCGGGCGCTGATCGGTTATGATGAAACGCTGAAAAGCGAGCTGAAGAAAGCGGGCCTGGTGACCAGAGACGCACGGGAAGTGGAGCGTAAGAAAGTCGGTTTGCGCAAGGCGCGCCGCCGTAAGCAATTCTCCAAGCGTTAACCGCGGACGATTGAACGAGGAAGGCCGCCCGCGGGCGGCCTTTTTGTTGCCTAATCCCGGGGGGCTGTTTAATATTATTGCTTCCCGTTTCTCCGACTAAAGCGACCCCTCATGATTAAAGCAGGTATTGTCGGCGGCACTGGATATACCGGGACAGAACTGTTACGCCTGCTGGCGCAGCATCCCGACATTATACTGGAAACGATTACTTCTCGCGGCGAGGCGGGCGTGCCGGTGGCCGACCTGTTCCCCAATTTGCGCGGGCATGTCGATTTAATTTTCGAGGATCCCGCCACGGCGCCGCTGGCAAGGTGCGATGTGGCGTTTTTCGCCACGCCTAACGGTATCGCCATGCAGCAGGCGCGGGCGTTGCTGGATGCGGGGGTGCGGGTGATCGATCTGGCCGCCGACTTTCGTATTCAGGATATTTCCGTTTGGGAAAAATGGTACGGGATGTCCCATGCGTGTCCTGAATTGGTTGCGGAGGCGGCCTACGGTCTACCGGAGATGTACCGGGAAAAAATCAGAGGCGCACGGCTAGTCGCCAATCCAGGATGTTATCCGACCGCGGTTCAACTGGGATTTCTGCCATTGCTGGAAGAAGGCCTGATTTCCCCCGACGCGCTCATCGCCGATTCGAAGTCGGGCGTGTCCGGCGCGGGGCGTAAAGCGTCCGTAAGCACCCTATTTTCCGAGGCGGCGGATAATTTCCGCGCCTATGCAGTAGCCGGCCATCGCCACGGGCCGGAGATTTCGGAAAGCCTCGAGCGTGCGGTGGGCAAGCCGGTCGGGTTGACCTTCATCCCCCATTTACTACCACAGATTCGGGGCATGCACGCCACCTTATACGCCCGGCTGAACCAGGACGTTGCGGAGGCGGAATTACAACAATTGTTTACCCGGCGTTACGCCAGCGAATATTTTGTAGACGTCATGCCCCTGGGCGCTTTGCCGGAAACCCGTTCCGTGCGCGGCGGGAATTTTTGCCGGCTAGCGGTGTATCGCCCGCTCGGCGGCGATACGGTTGTCGTGCTTTCGGTCATCGACAACCTGATGAAGGGCGCGGCGGGGCAGGCGGTGCAAAATATGAATCTCATGTTCGGCCTTCCTGAACCGACCGGCTTGCAACATATCCCATTGCTTCCATGAAGCTGGCGAGATTACTGCGGCGTAAATTCGGAATTTCCGCGCCCCG
>DOVS01000011.1 GCA_003519965.1 Betaproteobacteria bacterium | reverse complement strand
CTATATGGTCAAATAAAAACTGAATCGACACGCACCCGCCTATGACCCAACCTCAAAAGGGCATTCTCGTCCTTGGCATGCACCGGAGCGGCACTTCCGCACTGACAGGATGCCTGGGCTTGCTGGGGGTGACGCTGGGAGCGAATCTCATGCCCGCGCACCCGGAATTTAACGCCAAAGGCCATTGGGAGCATCTTGACGCCGCGGCGCTAAATGAACGACTGCTCGCAGCCTTGGATCGCACCTGGCAAGACGAGCGCCCGCTTCCGGCGGGATGGGACGAATCCCCGGCGATCGCCGGATACCGGGAAGACATGACGGCCTTCTTGCATCGGACATTCTCCGACAGCCCGCTATGGGGGCTGAAGGACCCCCGTTTATGCCGATTGCTGCCTCTATGGCTGGAAGCCCTTCGCGAGACGCAAACAACGCCGGTCTTTATCTTAGCGCTACGCCACCCCGCGGAAGTCGCCCGCTCCCTTGCCCATCGCAACGGCATTCCCGAGGCGCGCGCCTACCTTCTGTGGCTTATCTATATGCTGGAAGCGGAGCGCGCCTCCCGCGGCCACCCGCGCGCCGTTGTTAGCTACGAAGCGCTACTCGCCGATTGGCGCGCCGCGCTTTCCCCTCTCAACGCCCTCCTAGAAATCGACCTTCCCATGGATACGCCAGCCGCGAAAGAACACATCGACGCGTTTCTGTCTCCCGCGTTACACCATTTTTCGGCTGCCGACCGCCTCGCGCCAAACACGCCGCTCCATGAACTGGCGGAGGAAACCTATCAAGCGCTCCGCGGCTTGAACCCAGACACTTCTTTAATCCCTCTAGATCGCCTGCATCGCCGCACGGATGATTTTTCCCGGAGCATCGCGCCTTGGAGCGCGCAAATACAAGAGCTCTTGCTAACCCGGGATCATTTAAACCAAGAACTTGCCCGGGTGTGCGATCGGGATATGCTGTTCGCCGAGGTGGCGCGCGTTAAATCGACCGTCTCATGGCGCATAACCCGTCCCTTACGGCTGCTCTGGAATAGCTTCCATAAGACGCACCCCGATAAGCGCGCTCAGTCATGAGCGACTATTCGCCATCCAAATGGCGGGACAAAATACGCGCACCGCTAGTCATATTGCTTCCCCTGATACGCCGAAGAAACGCTAGAGAATTGATCGGCAAGGCGTACTCATTATGGAAACGCGCCGGCTTTCGCGGAGTATGGCGCCGGTTAACGTTCTTTAACCTGTCCTCCACCAGTTATTCTAATTGGGTGAAGCAGTACGACACGCTCACCGAAAACGACCAGCGGGCGATTGTCTCGCACATCGCCCAACTGCAATATCGTCCCCGCATCTCTATCTTGATGCCAACCTACAATACGCCGGAACGCTGGCTGCGGCAGGCGATCGAATCGGTTCGCAACCAACTGTATACTCATTGGGAATTATGCGTCGCCGACGATGCCTCTCCGGATGCGCGCGTCCGCACCCTCCTCGACGAATATCAACGGCTGGACGCGCGAATCAAAATCGTCTTCCGGCCACGCAACGGCCACATTTCAGCCGCATCCAACAGTGCGCTAGCGATAGCCTCTGGCGATTTTAGCGCGCTGCTCGATCATGACGACGAACTACCGAAGCATGCGCTATATATGGTCGTCGTGGCGCTCAACGACAACCCGAACCTCAATCTGCTCTACAGCGACGAAGACAAAATTACCGAGAATGGGCGCCGCTTCGACCCTACGTTCAAACCCGAGTGGAACCCAGACCTGTGCACCGCTCAAAACATGGTCAGCCATTTCGGCGTCTATCGAACGGAAATTCTACGCGCGATCGGCGGTTTCCACGAAGGCGTCGAAGGCTCCCAGGACTGGGACTTGGCCCTACGGGTCGCCGAAGCCGTTCCGGCCGCCAGTATCAAGCGCATCCCGCACATCTTGTATCATTGGCGGGCTATTGCAGGGTCGACAGCCATTGGGCATGGAGAAAAAAACTACGTTATCCAAGCATCGCAGCAGCTCGTTCGCGAACATCTGCATCGCACGGGACGTTCCGCTACGGTCGAGCCTGCATTCAGTAGCTATGTCCGAGTTCGCGATCCCGCTCCCGACCCTCCGCCGTTAATTTCCCTGATCTTGTTAGGAGGCGCCCTTCATAGCGAAGCGCTGATTCAGCGCACCCGCCACCCTAACGTGGAAGTCATCGTCTGCGGGAGGCGCCAATCGATTCAGCGCCCGCCGATCCGAGAAACAGACGGAGAAAACGTCGCCCCGGCCAAACGAGCCAATTTGGCCGCCAAGGAAGCGAAAGGAGAAATCCTTTGTATCATGAACAACGATTTTCTCCCCATGGAGGCAGACTGGCTGGAAGAACTGGCGGGACAAGCGTTACGCCCGGAAATCGGAGCAGTCGGGCCTAAGTTACTAGACGCCAATGGAAAAATACTTAGCGCACTGACAGTGCTATACGACCAAAGTAAAACAAACCGGGTGGCTTGGCGTTTCTACCAGGGGCTTCCCGCGGACGAGAGAGGATTGATCGGCCGTGCGGCGTTGCCTCAGAACCTAACCATTCTCCATCCGGCCTGTTATGTCTTGCGTACATCCACCTTCCATGCAATGGAGGGATTCGATGCGGAATATTTTCCCAACGGCCTTTTCGCGCTCGATCTTAATCTACGCCTGATCCAAGCCGGCTACCGCAACCTCTGGACACCCTACGCCTGCCTCATCGCCGCGGCGCGCGGCGCCATCGATCAATCGTTGACTGGCTCCAGCGAAGAAGCCCATCGCTTTCGGACGCGCTGGAAAGAAGCGATGCGCGACGACCCCGCGCACAATCCCAATCTCGCATACGATAGCACATGGCCGCTTCTCGCTTTTCCGCCGCGCACCCAAAAACCTTGGAGGAAGCAACGGGAGGGTTACAATGAACGATAATCATCCATGATTTTTGCATGAACACGGCATGACTGGCCAAGCCTCG
>DOVS01000131.1:4184-4521 GCA_003519965.1 Betaproteobacteria bacterium | reverse complement strand
TGACGGTGCGCGCCCGTTGGTGTTCGCTACGCTTGTCGATCCGGTGTTGCGCGCGCGCATCGCCACGGCCGATGCGTTTCTTCTTGACCTATTCGAATCGTTCGTGCCGGCCCTGGAGCAAGAACTCGGCACGACTGCATTACGCACCATCGGCCGCACCCACAGCGTCAGCAATATGGCGAGCTATCAACGGCGCATGGAAGCGGTTAATTACGCCCTTGCTCACGACGATGGCGTGACGGTAAAAAACTATGAATACGCCGATATTATTCTGGTGGGGGTATCCCGCGTGGGGAAACCCCCCACCTGCCTCTATCTAGCGTTACAGCACGGCGTT
>DOVS01000131.1:0-4166 GCA_003519965.1 Betaproteobacteria bacterium | reverse complement strand
TCCCGCTCACCCCGGACGATTTCGCCGCGGCGCAGCTGCCGCCGCCGCTGCGGCCCTATCTGACCAAGCTATACGGCTTGATGCTCCAGCCGGAGCGGCTTAGCCGCATCCGTCAGGAGCGCCGCCCCGACAGCGATTACGCCTCGCTCGCGGCCTGCCGCCGGGAAACGCGCCAAGCTGCATCGCTATTCCACGACCACCATATTCCTTATCTTGACACCACGACCTTATCGGTGGAGGAAATCAGCACCACCTTACTACAGGAAGCGAAGTTATCGCGCTGCGCCTAGCAACGCCCGGACTGGCCGCTCACGCGGCGGGTGGAGACCGGCGCCGGGAACCGGCGGCCCGTTGCCGCACGCGCTCGAACAGGCAAACGGCGGCCGCCGCCGCGGCATTCAGCGATTCCATGCCGCCAGGCATGGGAATACGCACTGCGGCGGCTAACGCCGACAAGGACGGAGAAATTCCCGTCCCCTCGTTGCCGACGATAAACGCCACCGGACCGCGCAAATCCAGATCGAATAAAGAACGCTCGGCGCTCAGGCTCGCCGCCAGCAGTTGCCCGTGAAAATCGTCGGCGACTTGGTGCAAATCGGCCCGCTCCCGGAGCGTTAAGCGAAAATGCGCGCCCATGCCCGCGCGCAGCGCCTTAGGCGACCACACATCGGCGCAATGCGCCGATAAATAGGCGATCTCGACGCCCGCGGCGGCGGCCGACCGCAAAATAGCGCCAAGATTTCCGGGGTCCTGAATATCCTCCAGCAGCACGCCGTATTCCACGCGCGCCGGTTCGCACCGCACCGGCAACGAGATGATCGCGCTCACCCCATCCGGGGTTTTGAGCAACGACACCTCGCTAAACAAGGCGTCGCTCAGCACCAGTCGTCCGCCCGGCGGCGCGGCGTGGAATAAACGGCGCGGCGCCGGCACGGCAAACGCGGATTCGGAAATCACGAGCGTAAGCGGCGCACCATACACTTCCTGGTAAGCCGTCACTACATTCAATCCTTCGATCAGGGCTTGCCCAGATTTGCGGCGCGCCCGCGCCGACGCCGCTAGTTTTTTCAGCGACTTGAATCGCTCGTTGTCCCGCGAAGAGATCACCGGCCCGACGGTTCCGAGGTTCACTTCCCGCGCGCTCCGTTAAGAAGCGGCAAGATGCGACAATCCCTGGGAAGCGCGCAAGCAAAGCTGCTTGAACTCCAAGTAACTGTGCTCATCCAGCGGCGCGTCGCCATTACGGTCGGCGTAGATCAAACCCAAGGGTTTTCCATGAACGAGGATCGACATGGCGAAAAAATCGCAGCCGCCCGTCAATTGGCGTAGGGCGGGCGGAATCAGCGGCGAAAGACTGGCGCGGTTCGCGTCGTGCAGCCACACCGCTAGCGCTTTCGTCATCAGGCGGCTGAACAAATGCGGCGTCTTCATATCGAATTGGAAACCGCGTAAGGGAGAATCCGGCGCCGCGCCAGTCACATACCGCGCCTTAATCCCGCCGCGATCATGGGACATCAGCGCAAAAACCACCCGGCTTAATCCAATCCCCTCCCGCATGCCGCGTAAGATAACGGTCATCATGTCATGCAAGTTAAGAGTGCCGTCCAAATGGGCGGCAATCTCGTCCATGGCTTGCTTCAGCTTCTCGGGATGTGGAACGAAAGCCGCCGTTTCCGCCGCGGGCGGCGCAACGGGCGTTGTTTTTTCCTTGAACGCCTCTTCGATCAACGGGTCCGGCGGCCAATCTCCCGGCGATAACGGCAGCCAAGCCGCGGGCGGCGTAACCCCGTAACGCCGCCATCCCCGTCCGGCAATCACGGCGTCGCCATGAATCACGGCGGCCGCCGCGCCGGGAGACATCCGCAGCGACTCCCCCAATTCTTCGTAGATCACGTCCCATTCAGCGCCAAACCAGCCCTTCTCCGACAGCCGGGCGGTCGTCAGCGCAATCCGCACCAGCCGCGTCCGTGGCGGAAGCTCTCCATGGGAAGCCATGAGGTCTCGTAGCGTTTCCGGCAGCCGTCCATGGCGCAGCAATGCTTGGCGCAAATCGTTCAGATGAAATCCGAGCACGCGTATTTGCGCCGTTTCCTCCGCCATACCGTCGCGGGAAATGAAACGATGCATTTTCAACGCCATGTCGGGCGCATAAATCCACACCGTCAAGTGTGCAATCGTCTCTAGCAGCGCGGCGATATAGACTTCCTCCGCCTCCATATCCAGATGCAGAATCGCCCAATCGCGCGCTTGATAGGCGGCGTGAAAAGCGCGCATAATCGCCCGGCGCAGAAATTGTAGAGGAACGACCTCTCCTTTCAGCGTTCCTTCCGCCACCGTTAATTTTGTTAGATGCTGCAACATCGGACCGATGCCGACCAGCATGACGGCGTGCTCCACCGTGGTGATCTCGCTATCGAAATGGCGGCCGCGCGATTGGTTGGCGAGTTGCAGCACCTTAAAGGTCAACATGGGATCGCGCAAAATCGGCTTGGCCACGTCAGAAACGCCCACGGTTTCCGCTTGACGCGCCAGACGGGCGATTTCGTCCGCCGTTGCCCGCAACACCGGCAACCCATCCGGCTCCAGCCGCCTTATCCAATCGTCAACAGTTTTCAACATGGCGTGTTTCCACGGTGGCGGGGATGGAAGATGGACGGCCGATAATATTCGCGTAGCGGTATACGTAAAGCACAGAATGATGAATGTCCTGCAATTCCACGATAGCCGCCGGCTCGATGCCGGGCAAAGGGAACGTATTGGAAATAAAAAGCGCCGACGGCTGCATTTCCGCCCGCAGCTTCCGCGCCAAGCGCGGCATCGGTACGGGGGAAAGATAGGCGTAAATCACATCGAATGATCCAACATCCCGCCGCCAAAAGCTTCCCCAGGCCACGGCCCAGCGTCCGCGGGAAAGCCCGCGCCGCAGCCGGCTCAGGCCATACGGCAGCAAAGCCGCTTCGACGCCGAGATAATTCCCCTGGGGGCGCGCGCCGGCGAGATACGCGAGCATTCCCCCCAAGCCGCAGCCTAAATCGATCAAGCGAAACGGACCGTCCGGCAGCCATTCGGCGACCGCCCGTTTGACCTGGCGGCTTGAAAGATAAAGGGGGACTCGACCGTGGAAAACGCCGCCATATATAACCAGCAATAGCGCCAAAGCGCCCAGAAACCAAGCGGGAGACAACTGCATCGACAGCATTCCCAGCAGCGCCGGGGCGAAGAATAATTGGATGGGCAGCCACCATGGCGGCAAGCGCCACAGCGCGCCAGCCACCGCCGCCGCCAGCCCGATGGCGAAGGCGGCGGCGAGGGGGGGAACCACGCTCCCCCAGAAAAACGCCGCTCCGGGAAGCAACGCCAGCACCATGGCGGCGGCGGCTCCCTGCACAATCAATGCTTTCAGCGCGGGCGGCGCGTTAATCCCCATAGCCGGCCGATCTCCAAGCTGACGGTTATACTTCCCGGCCTTAGCGCTCAATGGGCGGCGACAGGCGCCGGCGGCGGCGCATTCTCCGTGAATGGCCGGCCATCCTGTTCGGCCAATGACGGCACATCCGTCACGCTGGGCTGGGCGCTTTCCTGCATGATTCTCTCTTCGGTTTGCTTGTTCAGCACGATGAGTGTGATGCGCCGGTTGACGGGGTTGAAGGGATTCTTGGGATCGAACGGCACGGCGGAGGCCAGACCCACCACCCGCAGCACTTTGGACTCCGCCATGCCGCCGCGGATCAACTCCCGACGTGACGCATTGGCGCGATCGGTGGAAAGCTCCCAATTGCTATAGCCCTTTTGTCCACCGGAATAGTGCGTCGCATCGGTATGCCCGGAAATACTGAGCTTATTCGGCACTTCGTTCAACACCTTGCCGATTTCATGGAGGATTTCCATCATATACGGCTTAATCACCGCACTGCCCAAGGCGAACATGGGACGATTCTTTTCATCGACAATCTGAATACGCAGGCCTTCCGGGGTAATGTCGATAAGAATTTGCTTTTCAAATTTCTTCAGCAGCGGATTTTGCGCAATCATTTTTTCCAGGCGCGCTTTCAGCGCTTTCAGCTTAGCTTTTTCCCGGGATTTTTCCCGAGCCCTTTCCTTTTTTTCCTGCGCTTGCTGAATCGGGGGGATTTTGAAGCTTCTTTTCTCGACCGGCACAGTGGAAC
>DOVS01000253.1 GCA_003519965.1 Betaproteobacteria bacterium | reverse complement strand
GCAGTAGAAGGATGCGGCGGTTATCCAGCAATGTGCGCACCAAGTTTTTTCCTTCGTCGCTCAGGGTTTTTCCGCAGAGGTCGAGGAATAAGGCGTAAATCTGGTCGGGGGTGACGTTGGGGTCGTCCACCAATGGGTGCATTTGCGGGTCCGCCGCCACGGTGGTCAGGTTTCGGAGTGTTTGCGACCATTCGGCGGCATTCCCCTTTTCCTGCGACAGCTGGTAAATGGCTTCGGCGTAGGGACGGGCGACAGTAATTGCTTCAGCCATCGTTACAATTCGCTTTTTATTTTTTCCAGCAGATCGGCATGGGCGTTGGCGTCGATTTCCTTGCGCAGAATCTGCTCTGCGCCGGCCACGGCTAATTCCGCTACATGTTGCCGGAGTGCTTCCTTAGCGCGGTTGACTTCCTGGCGTATCTCCGCTTGCGCGCCCGCAATAATGCGGTCGGCCTCTATTTTGGCGCTGTGCTTGGCGTCTTCGACCACTTGCGCGCCGCGTTTTTCGCCCTGTGCGATGATTTCGGTGGTTTTTTGCTTCGCGTCATGAAGGACTTCCGATGACCGCTTTGCCGCCAGTTCGAGCTCGTGCTTGCCGCGCTCGCCGGCCGCCAGTCCGTCGGCGATACGTTTGGAGCGCGCGTCCATCATGGAGGTAATGGGGCCCCACACGTACTTCATGACAAACCAGACCAACAACCAAAAGGTGATGAGCTGGCCGATAATGGTTGCGTTAACGTTCACTTAACCCTCCGATCATGGTTCGAGAACTTAGTGGGTAAGACCGGCGGGAACGAACGGATTGGCGAACACAAACCACATGGCGAGTCCGAGGACAATCATGGGGAACGCTTCCATCAAGCCGCCGAAGAAGAACATGTTTTTCATGAGCTCCGGTTTCATTTCCGGCTGGCGCGCGATGCCCTCGAGCGTTTTGGCGCAAATCAACCCCCATCCCAACGCGGAGCCCAGGCCGGCGGCGGCCAGCATGATGCCCACGCCAAGGGCGGTCATTCCATGTAGATTTACCAGTAAAGCGATGCCGTTTTCCATATTGACTCCTAAAGGGACAGTTGAATTTCAAGTGTTAAGTAAATTAGTGATCTTCATGCGCCAGCGACAAATAAACGATGGTCAAGATCATGAAAATAAACGCTTGCAGGGGAACAATCATAATATGGAAGATCGCCCACGGCCCGCCCAAGAAAGGTTGCGCCCAAAAAGGCAGCAGCGCGATCAGGAAGAAGATCAGCTCCGCCGCGTACATATTGCCGAAAAGCCGCATGGCAAGAGAAATGGGCTTAGCCAGTTCTTCCACAAGCTTCATAACAATGTTGACGGGCATTAGGTATTTGCCGAATGGCAGGTAGAGAAACTCCTTGCCGAATCCGAGGAAGCCCTTCACCTTAATACTGTAATAGATAATCAGGAAAAATACCGAAATCGCCATCGCGAATGTCGTGTTGAGATCATTCGTCGGCACGACCTTGAGCTGGAGCGGCACACCGAGATGGTTGCCGGCAAACTCGAACAGATCCACCGGCAGTAAATCCAGGGCGTTCATCAAGAACACCCACAGAAAGATTGTCAGGCCTAGCGGTGCAATGAGCGGATTGTGGCCATGGAAGCTTTCCTTGACCTGGTTATCGACAAACTCGATGAGCGATTCCATGAGGGACTGGAGGCCCGTTGGCGCCTCCGAGGAGAGGCGGGCGACCACGCGCCGGCCAACGTAGGCGATCAGCAAGGCCGTCAGCGCGCCGAATAGCAGCGTATCGAGATTTAAGCTCCAAAAGCCGTGCCCAATCGCCCAATGGTGCAAATGGTGTTGAATGTATGCGGCCGGCGCCTGTGATGGAATTAGCTCGTGTTCGCTCACAACAAATCCTTATAACTCGCTCTCATTGCCCAACCGTAGGCCAACTGTGCGGCCGCGAAAACAAATAGCGCCGGCGCAGCATGGAGCCTGAGAAAGCTGAACGCTAGTGCGAACAGGCCCAAGGTCAGAATGGTTCGTCCAATGGCGCCGCCGTAGATCAAGGCAAATGCGCTAGCGGGCGCCGCCAGAACGGCTTGCTCCGCCCGGATCGCTCTCCTAGCGTGAGAAAGATTATTCGCCAAGGCCACCGCGCCCCCGTACAGCGCCGCTTCCGCTGCGGGTAGACCGCCCGCCGCATAAAATATCGAGGCAAGCGATAGGGTTATTATGGCCTGTAACGCAGTCACGCGACGTGCATGCGCTTCCATCTTTCAGCCGCCACCGTTAAAATTTAAGGCGAATTTTAGTATGATCGACAGTAGTGCGTCAAGTATTAGTGTATGCTTATGCATTAAAATTTCTTTTGTCATCATAAGTAATAACAAGCATCTACGGCTCGTTTAATGGACACCGTGGTCTTAATTTGCGCGATGGCATAGTCTATTTATACCCTATTTTCGCGGTTGAGGAACTTTTCGTTCGCCGCAATGGAAAACTTTATGCTCACCTTGGAATTTCTCGACCGCTTGCGGGCGGAGTTGGCCCCGGAAGATTTGCTGACCGACGCTGCAGATTGTTACGCTTATGCTTATGATAATAGCCGCAAGGTGTTTCCACCCGAAGCGGTGGTGTTTGCTCGCTCGACGGAGCAAGTGCGCCAAATTATTCGCTTGTGTCATGATTTCCAGGTTCCGCTGACGCCTCGGGGGCGTGGAACCGGCACGGCGGGAGGTAGTTTGCCGGAGGCGGGCGGCTTGGTGTTGTCATTGGAGCGGATGCGCCGCATTGTTCGCATTGACGCGCCTAACCGGGTGATGGTGGTCGAACCGGGCGTGCTCAACCAGGAGGTGCAAGATAGTGCGCGCCCTTATGGTTTTTTCTGGCCGCCGGATCCCTCCAGCGCGCCTTATTGCAGCGTGGGCGGCAACTTGGCGACGAGCGCCGGTGGTCCTCACGCCGTGAAATATGGCACGACCCGCGATTATGTGTTGGGACTCACGGCGGTTACCGGAGCGGGCGCCGTGATTCGAGCGGGTTGCTATACCACCAAGGGAGTGGTCGGTTACGATTTGACGCGCTTGTTGGTCGGCTCGGAAGGCACGCTAGCGGTCGTGACCGAGGCGACGCTTAAACTAGAGCCGTTGCCCGAGGCCAAAGGTGGAATTACCGCGTATTTCCGGGATATCGCCAGTTGCGCCCAGGCGGTATCGGCCATTATGGCGCAGCCGCGCGTACCCAGCGCGCTGGAATTCATGGACGCGGGCGCACTCGATTTAATCCGTGCGCGCCAGCCGGGATTGCTGCCGGCGGATAGCCAGGCCATGTTGATGATCGAGGTCGATGGAGCAAGCACCGAAATTGCGCCGGCGGCGGCGGCGATTATCCACGCTTGCCGCAACGAAGGCTTGGTCGATGCGCGTCAGGTGTCGGATGTCGCCGCATTGTGGGCGGCGCGCAAAACGCTGTCGCCGCTATTGCGCGATATTGCGCCGAAAAAGATCAACGAGGATATCGTGGTGCCGGTATCCCGCGTACCCGATTTGCTGGACGGCTTAGCCGAGCTTAGCCGCCGCTATGACATCACGAACGTAAATTTCGGTCATGCCGGTAACGGCAATATTCATGTCAACTGGCTGGTTAATCCCGACGACAGCGCAGAAATGGCGCGGGCCGCCGCCTGTTTGGACGAAATGTTTACGCTGGTGTTGCATCTTAACGGTACGTTGTCGGGGGAGCACGGAGTCGGCGCGGAGAAGCGCGCTTTCGTGCCGCGGGAAATCGATGCGGTGACCTTGCAGCTCATGAAAGAGATCAAGCAGGTTTTTGATCCGCGCGGGATATTGAATCCGGGCAAGCTGTTTCCTTGACCAGAGGTTACGGACCCGTCGCGGTCACTGCCGGCGTCGCGGCGGGGTGGGGTAAGGCGGCGCAATCCACCGCCTTGACCGTACTGCCGGGGAAATCCAATTTTAGCTGGACCAATTGTTTCATCGTCGCATCATCGGCGCCGCGTATCTGAAATACCGTTTTGGCCGCCGCCGGTTCGTGCGGGCCGACAGTCGCCGAATGCACGCCCTTGGATTTCAGTTGCCGTTCATAGTTATCGGCGGCGGCTTGCGTTTTGAACACCCCCAGGGAAATGGCGTTTTGCCAGGATGCGCCGTCTTGTACGATAAATCCGTCGGTAATGCCGAACGCCCTGACTTGCTTGAGCTTGAGGATCGCCGCCTGGCGAGTGCTTTGCGGCGGGATGTACACCCAGTACGCGCGGCGGGCGTTGTGTTTACGCCACGACAGGCGATTGCCGAGGTGCAATTGATTCAGCCGTTGCAATGCTTGCTGGGCTTGGTTTTCGGAGAAACTTCCCCATTCCAGGCATACTGGCGGCGTTGCCACGGGCGTTAGGCGTTGCGCCTGGGCGGCGGTCAGCAGCTGGATTTTATGGCGATTGAGCGGAGTATGGTCGTTCAGGGGTTTAACCAGCGGGCTGCGGCCAAAGGTTTGATAACCCCAGAAGAAGAGGTTGGCGATCAACAGCAGAAGGAACAGCCACTGCGTGATCGCACCGCCGCAACGCGGAGAAGGCGCGGAAGTGGTCATGAGCATGTGCGGGCGATCCTGATGAGTCCGTCCAAAACCAGATTATCGATGATTTCTGCGGCGAATGGCAGCAGCGGCGCTACGCTTGCTGCGCCGCCGCCGCCCAATAGGCAGGGAGGTGCGGCGTCGCGTTGCGCAATTTGCCTGGTCATGCGTTCGATGGCGCCGGCGATTGCCGCGAGTCCGCCGCTATAAACCGCATTGTCGGTTGTTCGTGGGTAAGGCTGGTAAGCCGGCGCGTCGCCGGCGTCGATACCGGCGGTGTTGGCGGCCAACGCATGGCGCATGAGGATCGAACCGGGGACAATGAAGCCGCCGAGAAACTCGCCGTGATCGTTCAACGCATCCACCGTAACGGCCGTGCCGACATTGGCGACCACGCAGCCGCGGCGCAGCCGGCCCCAGGCGGCGATGAGCGCCGCCCAGCGGTCGCCGCCGAGGCGGGCGGGATCGTCGTAGCCATTTTTGACGCCGCATTGCTCCCGTTGCGCGGTTACCCAGTGCGGTTCGGTGGGCCAGTGCTGGAGTTGCGCCCGCAGCGCGGTCTTCATGGCGTCTCCCGCGACATTCGCCACAATAATTTGGCGCGGCGGCGGCAGCGGCCGCCATAGGGCGGCGAGTTGGCCGACCGCGCAGTTTTCACGCCATCCCCGCGCCCGCCAGCGCGGGCCGTCGCGCAACCCCCATTTTATCCGGCTGTTGCCGGCGTCGATGGCTAGGATCATTCCATTGCGCGCAAGCTGATTTCTCCGCTGGCGAAAGTACGCACGCCGATCAGAGTACGCATCATGAGCGCGCCGTCCGCCGCGATGCCGGTGATTTCGCCCTCGTGGCTGGAGCCGTCCGGCAGCATCAGGCGCACCGGTTTGCCGTGGTAAGCGTGGTGCGCCAGCCATTCGTCGTGTAGGGGTGTTAATCCATCGCGCTCAAAAACGTCGAGCACGTCGATTAGATGGGTGAGCAGACAGCCCAGCAACTGGTTGCGGCCAACTGGGGCGCCCACGATGGCGTGCAAGTCGGTGACGGCTTGGTCGATGGTTTCCCGGGTGCGGGGGGAGAGCTTCACGTTGAGTCCGATACCGATAACGGCGGCGCTGGGGCCGAGTGCTTCTCCCTGTAATTCGATGAGGATTCCCGCCAGCTTGCGATGGTGGTGAAGAATATCGTTCGGCCATTTGACCCGCGCATCGTGGACGCCTTGCTCGCGAAGGGCGCGGATGACTGCGACCGCGGCGGCCAGGCTGAGGCCGGAAAGCGCGGAGGCGCCTTGCGGGAAGCGCCACAGGAGGGAAAAGGCGATGCCGCCTCCCAGTTCCGCGCACCATTGTCGGCCGCGCCGGCCGCGTCCTTGCTGCTGCGCTTCGGCGGCAATGCAGCGTCGATGAGGCGCTCCTCGAGCGGCTTGGGTCATCAGTAGGCTATTAGTGGATTCCACGCGGTCTAAAATATCCAGGGTGACGCGCGCGCCGGTTTCGCCCATGGCGTTCAGAACCTGATTTTTATCCAGCCATTCGATGCCGGCAGGCAAACGGTAGCCACGGCCGCGAATCCGTTGCAGTGCAAAACCGGTTTGTTCCAGCGGGCGCAGTGCCTGCCAGATGGTGGCGCGGGAGACCTGGAGTTTTTCCGCCAAGGTTTCGCCGGAATGAAATTCACGATCGGACAGCAGGCGGAGGATTTTAAACGTGAGCGGCTTCACGACGTTATCGATGCATCGGTTGCGATAGCCGCTATGTTAACATAGCGCCGGTCATGCGTTAGCCCCGGTGTGCGGGGCGTTGGCGTTGCGCATGCCCATGGTGGGTAAGGAGACGGTCATGGTTTACGCGGCATGGTTGCGGTGGTTGATGATCGGTGTCTTGGCTTGGGCCGTCGGCGGTTGTAGCGAGGCGCGGCGCGCGACGCCGCACGTTCATTGTCCCGATTTGGCGGG
>DOVS01000078.1 GCA_003519965.1 Betaproteobacteria bacterium | reverse complement strand
GGCGGACGATGGGGTGGTCGTCGACAATCAGGACCTTCGCTTTATAGGCCGAGGCGCCGGTCATTTTTTCTAATCCCTGGGTCATTTCGTTGGTTACGGCGGAGGCGCTTGCCTTGGGCTGGCATTTTAAAGCAATGCGCCGCGTGCCGGAAAAGCGCATCGCATTCGTTCGCAGTTCACGCCGCTTTATTTAGTATAGACGGGATTATGCCGGGAACGCCGCTCATAGCGCGGAATTCGCGGCGCGCACGCTAGTAAATAGCCGGCGGCGATTATGCGTGCGATGGTTAGCCGTTCTCCGGCGATTAGTCGTTTATTCTACGGTAAGGGGCGGCGGGCCGGTAAACGCCGCCGTACTATAAGCGCGGCTGCCGACCGCTAGGGCGTGATCTTCGCAGTAGGTGCGCGCATTACCCGTTGCGCCAAGGCGATGGCCGCGCCGATCGCCGGCAACAGCGGCAAGACGGCAACGGTAAGGGCAAGGGTGGGCTAAAATAATAGCCACATACCGCGCTGCATGCGGTGAATGTTCAGGTGAGATTAGAGAGTGTCCCGCCCTATTGGTTCTCCGACGTACGCTAACGATTTCGCCATAAGATGCGCGCCACCGGCGAGAAAGCCCAAAGCTACCCTAGCGGGATTGGCGATGCCTTGGCTGGAGCAGAATGCGGTATTTAGCAGCCGAGTCATGCCGGAGAAACCTAGCAATGATCTTAAGATGAGCGGCTAATGGCGGCGCTCTCGAAGAAATAAGGCGCTGAACGCGGCAAGAGATAAGGGAGACGCGCTGTTAAGGGCAACTGCTGTTATCGGCGATCATCGGCTAATGGCGTAGAAAAGTGGCAGCAGAATGGTAACACCGCCTACTCTCCGCATCATAGTCAAGCGGAAGCGGGCGGGTGGCGAGGAATCGCCGTTGCCGCCGCGCTAGCCGTAAAACCGCCGCCCGCCCCGGATAAGGAACGGCAAAATACGCGCGCGGTGCTATTGAAATAGGGCGTGGCCAGCGCGACGAATACTCTCATTCACGCCGAAAGAAAGCTAGCGGCCAGCGTTTGCAGGGCGCCTAGCCGGGGAGGGTGCGTCATGGGGCGCCGCCGCGGCATATCGTGTATTCATGGCCGCCGCTAATCCAGCGGCGGGCGGCAGCGTGGTCTATTAAGCATCATGCAAGGCGTTGCAGCCTTTGGGTATGGGTAGGCTGTTTATATTGGAGCGGCGGCGCGCGCCGCTGTGGGCAAGATGCATTGTGTTCTAAACGGGAAAAGCCGCCATCGCCTCTTCGATTTTCCTCCCTTGAGGGCCGGCCGATCTAAGCTATAGTGAGGCAGGAGGAAGGCTCCGCCACGATGGGCCGGTGGAGTTGCCGCCTGGGGCGCCCATTCAGTATAATGCCCAGAATCCTGTCAAAGTCTATTAATTAGACCTACTCTAATTTTTTAGGTAGCGGGAACCGTGGTTTTCAATATCGATCGAGTTATTTTTTGACTGTGGAGAAACATTATGGAGCACACGCTGCCGGCATTACCCTATGAAAAGAACGCATTGGAGCCGCATATTTCCGCGGAAACGATTGAGTACCATTATGGCAAGCACCATCAAACGTATGTGACGAACCTGAATAACTTGATTAAAGGGAGCGAATTCGAAAACCTGCCGTTGGAGGAGATTATTAAAAAATCTTCCGGCGGTTTGTTTAATAATGCAGCCCAGGTATGGAATCACACATTCTATTGGAACGGTCTGTCGCCCAATGGCGGCGGCGAGCCAAGCGGCGCGTTAGCCGATGCGGTTAACCAGGCTTTTGGTTCGTTTGCGGCGTTCAAGGAAAAATTTACGACTTCCTGTGTGACTAATTTTGGCTCGGGCTGGACTTGGCTGGTGAAAAACGCCGCAGGAGCGCTTGAAGTCGTCAACACCGGCAACGCCGGCACGCCGCTAACCGCCGGGCAAACGCCGGTATTGACTTGCGATGTGTGGGAGCATGCCTATTATATTGACTATCGTAAGGCCCGTCCCAAGTATGTCGATGGGTTCTGGAATCTAGTGAACTGGGATTTCGCGGCGAAAAATTTCACGGCGTAGCGCCACCGTTAACGATCCCGAAGGAAATGTTTCCTTCGGGGGGTTATTTGACGCCGAATTGCCCCATCATGCATTGTAGTTTGGCGACTTCGCTCGCTAGGGCGTGGCTGGCGCCAGCCGCTTCTTGAGGCGCCTGTACCGTTTGCTCGGCGACTTGGTTAATGTGGGCCACGTGCGTGTTGATTTTTCCGGAAACTGCGCCTTGTTCCTCTGTCGTGGCGGTGATTCGCGCGCTCATCTCGATAATGGCGGTCACCGCCTGGGTGATGGATTCCAGCGCCGCGCCTGCTTGCGTAGCCTGTGCGGCGCTTTCTTGCGTCATTCGCTGGCCTTCCGCCATGACGTTGCTCACTTCTCCTTGCAACTGTTCGATCATCTGCTGAATTTCATCGGTGGATGTTTGGGTGCGGTTGGCTAAAGTGCGCACTTCGTCGGCCACTACCGCGAATCCGCGCCCGTGCTTTCCCGCGCGCGCTGCTTCAATGGCGGCGTTCAACGCCAGCAGATTCGTTCGATCGGCGATATTGCGTATTATATCGACTACGGAGCCGATTTTTTCGCTATCTTCTACGAGGGTGCGAATGACGCGTGCGATTTGCTCTACTTGTTCCGTCAGTTGGTTAATTTCGTCAACGGTCCGGTCGATCGTCGCCTCTCCGTCGTTTACCGCATGATTCGCTTGCGCTGTCGCCGTGGCGGTGTTCGCGGCATTGCGCGCTACTTCTTGCACGGTGGCGGACATTTCGTCCATTGTCGTTGCTACTTGACTAATTGCCTCGCGCTGTTGCTGAATTCCCTGGCTGGTTTGCTCCGCCACCGCAGCGCTCCGGTTGGCGATGCCGTCGAGCTGCGCCGTCGCATCGTCGATGCGCCACACGACTGTGTGGGCTTGGGATTGCAGTGCTTGAATCACCAGTTGCAACTGTCCCAGTTCATCGCTTCTTCCCGTATAAACGTGTTGTGCGACGGCGTTACCGAAGATTTTCCGCGCGGATTGCGCCGCTTGGCGCCAAGGCCTCGCGATCAACGCCGCCACGGCGAATCCGCCGCCGACGCCGGCAAGCGCGGCTAGCCCGGCAATGGCTGGCGACGGTGTTTCGCCAAGATAAAATACGGCCAACACGGGAAGGAGCGCCACGACATAGCCCAGGGCTATTTTTGCTAAAAGGCCCGGCTGGGCGCGGTGAAATAGCCGCTTCCAGCCAGGTATGCCGTGCGTTAATGCGTGGTAGAGCGATTCGGCGCGGGCGACGTGCGCCCGATCCGGCTTAACGCGAACAGACTGATAGCCCGTGATTCGGCTACCCTCGTAGATAGGGGTGACATAAGCGTCTACCCAATAGTGGTCGCCATTTTTGCAGCGATTCTTGACCACGCCCATCCAGGGTTTTCCCTGTTTAATCACGTTCCAGAGATCGGCGAAGGCGGCGGGCGGCATGTCCGGATGGCGAACCACGTTATGGTTTTTGTGGAGTAGTTCCTCCGCCGGAAAACCGCTGACCCGGATAAAATCCTCGTTAACGTAATCCGTCATTCCTTTCAAGTCGGTGGTGGAAACGATATGCGTTTCTGCCGGGTAGTCGTTTTCCCGGTTGGTGATGGGAAGGTTTTTTTTCATGATCCGTGGTCTTTAAAATAGATAATGGCGTTAAGCGGCTTCAGTTAATCGTCGAGCGGGATTGGCGTATGGATCGCTAACGCGCCGCCGCATCGAGAGAAGGCGGCGGCGGTTGTTTGGACGTTGCCCACCGTACGTTCGTGATAGGCATGTTATAATTAAGCAAATATTGTACCATAATGCTGTCATTCCATTGATCGTGAGGCCGGCGCCGTTCGGTGCGGCTTGGCTGCTCTGGGTTTGGGCCGCGCCGCCGGCTGCGGTGTATGAGGACGATATGCGATCATCCGTTCGAATGACGTAAAATCTTCAATGGCGATTGAACGGTTCGTGTCATTTTGAAGCAATCTTTGCGAGGTAAAGTAGCGGGACGCGCCAATTGACAGGAGCGCCACTCCACAATCAGAATGAAGCGAAAGCAACAAGACGGGAACTCTTAAAGAATCAGGTATGCCCTCCTCCACGGAAACATTGCGGGAAAGCATTGCGTGTCAGCGCGAAGCGCTGATCGCCATACTGCAAGAACCATTACGGCGGCTTGCGGCGGCTTGCGGCGAGATGTGGGGGGTGCGCGCCGCGCTCGACGCCGCGTTGCGCGAGGCGTTGACGACGCTTCCCTCCTGCCAGTCGCTCTACGCCTTGGATACCGACGGGGTGCAGATTAGCGATAATGTCGGCCACGAAGGGTTAATGGAAGAGAATTTCGGCAGAGACCGGTCGGAACGGCCCTATCTGCGGGAGGTGGTTCCCAGTACGGGTTTTCTCTTGTCGCAGGCGTATATTAGCTTGCAGGCGCGGCGCCCGTCGCTGACCGCCATCCAAATCGTGCGTAACGCGGCCGGGGCGGCATTGGGATTCGTCGGTGCGGATTTCGATTTGCGGGATTTGCCGTTGACGCGCGAGCTTTACGAGGAGCCGAGGCACTGGCGGCAAATTAAGGGAGACCCTTCCATTCGCGGCACGGTATTTCATCAAACCCGGTCCGAAAGCGAAATGGACCGGCATATCGATACCGTGCTGGGTGTGGTGGAAGAACTAATCGCCGAGCACGGCGTGTTTCACGTGATGCTGCATTTTTCCAGCAACCGCGCCGTGATTTGGGTGATGGGCGACCCTTATCGTTACCGCTTGCTGGATATCGAGGCGTTGATCGATCCCGATAGTTGCCTGGCGTATCCGCGGATGTCTTATCCCGCCAATGCGCTGGTGCCCGTGGCGCACATTCGCGCGGTGCTGGATAGTTTTCGCGCGTTGCGTTTCATGGATGAAACGCTTTATTTACGTTCCGGCACGCTGAATATCTTCAATGGCGTTGTCGGCCTGACTTTTTCTTGCGATGGCTCCCATTACATCCCCTACGATGAGTTTCTTCGGATGGACCAGGCGTTCTGGGTTGGCGCCGGTTGAACGGTATGGCGCGGCGTTGTCGATTGCCGGGCGGCCGCGCCGGTCGCTGAATATGGGCCGTTCCCGAAGTGAACGGTGCGCCGTGTTCCGCCGGGTTTTCCCGTGGCGCGGTCTTTTTGCTTCATTGACCGCTTCCCGCCGGTTGCGGTAAGGTTACAGTTTTCCGCTCTTCACCGGCATGGCTAAGGCATCTCAGAAATCGTTAACCTTTGAAAGCGCCTTGAGCGAACTGGAAGGTCTCGTCGCGTCCATGGAAGCGGGGCAGTTAACGCTGGAACAGTCGCTCGCGTCGTATAAACGCGGCGCGGAGCTGCTTCATTTTTGTCAAAAATCCCTGGAAGGCGCGCAGCAACAAGTGCATGCGCTGACGGCGGCCAATACATTACAGAATCTCTCCGATGCGGGGGATCTATCCGGTGCGGAAGATATCGGCTGATTTTCACGAATGGGCGGCTAGATTACGCCAGCGGATAGAGCGCGTTCTGGATGATTTGCTGCCAAGCGCCTCCCTGGTTCCTAGCCGGCTGCATGACGCCATGCGCTACGCGCTGCTCGACGGCGGTAAGCGCGTGCGCCCGTTGCTGGCGTTCGCCGCCGGCGAGGCGGCCGGCGCCGATCCC
>DOVS01000221.1 GCA_003519965.1 Betaproteobacteria bacterium | reverse complement strand
AAACACCAGATTCGGTTATAATTCAGAGTTCGAGAAACGGCAGTTCAACCGACTCGAATGTGTCTATAGAAAGCCGGGGCGATTCAGTGAATCCTGCTACCGATGTATGGCCAAACACACATACTGAGAATGAACTGGTTACCGATTGGCTGACTACCATCTATCGTAACGGGGATTTTGTTATCTGTACTATGAGACCTCTAAATCAGACTGCTGCTAAACTTGGGGCACCGTACAATAAGCGATAGGAAACCTGGGCTAATCGCCATGACGAAGAGAGGGGCTGTGGGTACGATTGTTGTAACAGGGGCGAATGGGTTTGTTGGCTATGCTTTGTGTTCTTTTCTACATTCCGCTGGTCATGATGTTCGCAGGGTGGTCCGCGACCTGGCCGCGGAATCTGGTGCAGATGGGGCCGCCATAGGCGAAACTGGTCCAGATACTGATTGGCGCGTCGTCCTCGAGGGAGTGGATGTTGTCGTCCACTTAGCGGCGCGCGCGCATGTGATTCGTGATGAAGCTTCTGATCCTTTGGGTGCTTTCCGGGCGGTTAATGTGACGGGTACGGCCACGCTGGCGCGTGCGGCGGCTAGGGTTGGCGTGCGGCGGCTAATCTATCTCAGTTCGGTCAAGGTTAATGGCGAGTACACCGGGAGAGCACCATTTCGGGAATCCGACACGCCAGTGCCAAAAGATGCCTATGGACTTTCAAAGTATGAAGCAGAACAAGTGCTTTGGCAGATTGCTGCGGAGACGGGTTTGGAAGTGACCATATTGCGTCCGCCATTGGTTTATGGCCCCGGCGTTAAAGCAAATTTCCTACGGTTACTTCAATGGGTGGACGGCGGCTTTCCTTTACCGCTGGCATCAGTAAAAAATCAACGCAGCTTGCTCTATGTGGGAAATTTGGTTGACGCCATTGTGACGTGCTTGTCGCATCCGGCGGCGGCCGGGCAACTTTTCTTGCTCAGTGATGGCGAGGACATTTCCACGCCGGTGTTAATCCGCCGATTGGCTACGGCACTGGCGCGCCGCCCGCATTTATTGCCTTTTCCTCCCGTTCTGCTACGCTTCGCCGCCGCGCGGGTAGGTAAAGAAAAAGAGGGGGATCGGTTGTTAGGGTCGTTGACTGTGGATAGTACGCGCATTCGGCAGCGATTGGGATGGAATCCCCCCTATTCAATGGCGGAAGGTTTACGCAGTACTATTTCCTGGTTTCGTGGCATGGATGTTAGCTATTCGGAGGATCGTTGACGACGGCGCTAATTTTTATGCCTCCTTTTCTAGCGTTCTCGGTTGCTTATGGGATGACGCGCTGGATGCTGGCGAGTGGTGTCGCGCGCGTTGCGCTCGATAATCCGTCGCATCGCTCGTTACATGAGGTTCCCGTGCCGCGTACCGGAGGCTTGGCAATATTAGCCGGCGTCATTGGAGGCTGGTTTTTATTACCGTTTGCTAATTTTTTACCCTTCTTGGTCCCCGCAGTGTTTTTACTGATTATTTCCTTTATCGATGATCTGCTCGGTCTTCCCGTAACTTGGCGCCTAGCGGCTCACTTTATAGCGGCGGCGGGATTTTTCTGGATTGCCCTATTCCCTCTTGAAAGTTACTGGGAGGCGGGATTAGTGATCATCTGCACTGTGTGGTTGATTAACCTTTATAATTTTATGGATGGGGCCGACGGGCTGGCCGCCGGGATGACATTGTTTGGTTTTGGCGCTTACGGTTTGGCGGCTTGGCTGGCGGGGGACCAGAATTTTGCGCTGCTTAATTTCTCGCTAGCGTTTGCCGCCGTAGCGTTTTTGCGCTTTAATTTTTTCCCGGCCAAAGTGTTCATGGGGGATGCAGGCGCCATACCGCTTGGTTTTTTTGCCGCCGCGATTGGTCTTACGGGTTGGCAAAGGGACTATTGGCCGTTGTGGTTTCCCTTTCTCATTTTTTCCCCCTTTATCGTGGACGCTACGGCGACGCTAATAAGAAGAGCGGGGCGGCGGGAGCGGGTTTGGCAGGCGCATCGTGAACATTATTATCAGCGCTTAGTGCAAATGGGTTATGGTCACCGCAATACCGCGTTGTTGGAGTACGGTTTAATGGCGGCGATCAATGCAAGCGCATTGTGGGGAGTGGCGCAAGCCGACACGGAGCAATGGCTGCTATTAGCGCTATGGGCGGGAATTTACTCGATTGTCATGAGAATAGTTGATGTAAAATGGAAGCACTATTCACAACAACGGGCTAATAGTGAGAATTAAATTCCAACTACGACCCTTTCTCGCTTTTAGCCATGACATGGCTTCGTCTATCGTCGCCTGGGCGCTTGCCTACTGGTTGCGTTTTAATCTGACCATTCCTCACGAGCAGTTGGGTGTGATGTGGCATTCTCTTGCCTGGATCGTACCGCTGCAAACCATCATTTTTTGGCGGTTCGGCCTCTATCGAGGGATTTGGCGATATGCCAGCTTACCGGATATTAAACGGATACTGTTGGCCGTTTTTGCCGCCGCGCTGGCGACCATCCTGTTGCTATTTATGTTGCGTTTGACGGACCGGTTGCCGCGTTCCGTCTTTCTGCTGGATCCCTTGCTGTTGGTGTTGATTATGGGGGGAAGCCGTCTCGCTTACCGTGCCTGGAAAGAGCGTCGTGTCTCTGGGTTGCTAACACGGGGAGGCCAGCCCGTTATTGTATTGGGCGCTGGCGATGCCGCTGTTGCACTGGTCAAAGAGCTCTCGCGTAGCGACCGGTGGCGCGTGATGGGGCTGCTGGACGATAATTTAGCTAAGCGTGGCCGGTTGCTGCAGGGCGTTCCCGTCTTGGGAAGCGTTGATACGCTATCGACGTGGGTTCAGCATTTCAGTATCGGCACGGCGATTATTGCTATGCCGGAGGCCTCCCATCATGAGCGGCGATGTGCGGTAGACACCTGTACTGTCGCGGGGATAGAAGCGCTGACGGTGCCTTCTTTCCAGGATTTGCTCAGTGGCGATGTGACGATTTCCCAGGTTCGGAAAATAGAAGTAGAAGATCTTTTGGGGCGTGATCCCGTTTTGCTGGACGCAGCCGGGCTGCACGTCTTCCTAGGGAAACGGGTGGTGATGGTGACGGGAGCGGGGGGGTCCATTGGCGCCGAACTTTGCCGCCAGATTGCCCGTTTTTCTCCACAGGTTTTGCTGCTCTTCGAGCAAAATGAGTTCGCTCTGTACCGTATGGAGCAAGAGTTCGCGGAAAATCTGCCCGCCATGCATATTACTTGCGCTATCGGAGATGTAAAAGATAGTCCCCGAGTCGCACAAGTGATGGCGCAGTATCGGCCGGCCGTCGTATTTCACGCCGCCGCCTATAAGCATGTCCCCCTGATGGAGCAAGGGAATGCCTGGCAAGCGGTAAAAAACAATGTATGTGGGACTTACATCTGTGCACGGGAAGCGATGCGCTATGGCGTAGAAAAATTTGTCTTGATTTCGACGGATAAAGCCGTTAATCCGACCAATGTGATGGGTGCGAGTAAGCGCCTTGCCGAAATGGTTTGTCAAGGATTACAGCATAAGGCAAAGACTGGGTTCGTCATGGTGCGTTTTGGTAATGTGTTGGGTAGCGTCGGTAGCGTGATTCCAAAATTCCAGGAGCAACTGGCGAAAGGGGGGCCGTTAACCGTGACCCATCCTGAAATTACCCGTTATTTTATGTCTATTCCTGAAGCGGCCCAATTGGTGCTACAGGCAGGATTAATGGGTAAAGGAGGGGAAATTTTCGTGCTGGATATGGGGGCTCCCGTGAAGATCATTGATTTGGCGCGGGACATGATTCGTCTCTCCGGCTTTGGCGCGGACGAAATATCCATTGTTTACACGGGGTTGCGGCCTGGCGAGAAACTATTCGAGGAGTTGCTGGCCAACGACGAACTAAGTCTTCCGACACCACATCCCAAAGTATGGACTGCTAAGGCGCGAGAAGTAAAAAATGGCTGGCTGGATACATTGATGGATAGTTTGGGAAAGCATGATTCTCCGGACGATGATGAGGTAAGGCGTTTTATCCTGCGTTGGGTGCCTGAATATCAGCCAATGAGTTGTGTTGATGCGGGAC
>DOVS01000054.1 GCA_003519965.1 Betaproteobacteria bacterium | reverse complement strand
CCAACGTAGGAAAATCAAGTTTATTGAATCGGCTGGCCGGAGAAGAAATTGCGATTGTGACCGACGTTGCGGGGACGACTCGCGATACGATCCAGCAACCTATTCAAATTAATGGCGTGCCGGTACACATTATTGATACCGCGGGATTGCGGGATGCACAGGATGAAGTTGAGAAAATAGGAATTGCACGCGCGTGGCGCGCCATAGAAAAAGCCGATGTTGGTTTGTTGTTAATGGATATTACGCAAGGAGCGGGAGAGGGCGATCGGGAAATTTTAAAACGGCTTCCCGAAAAGCTTAAATTGATTCGCGTCTTTAATAAAATAGATGTGGTCGGATTAGCGCCAAAAATAGATAAAACCGATGAATCTCTCAATATTTATCTTTCGGCTAAAACTGGTGAAGGGATTGCGTTGCTGCGTCAGGGGTTGCTTGATATCGTGGGGTGGAAGCCTTCGGGAGAAGGCGTTTTTATTGCCCGTGAACGGCATTTGCTGGCGTTAACCGAAGCGCATGACTATTTGCAACGAGCAAGAAATATTTTACCACAGTGGGAGTTTTTTGCGGAGGAGCTTAGGCATGCGCAAAATGCACTGAATCAGATTACTGGTGCGTTTACCGCAGATGACCTGCTTGGAGAAATTTTTTCCCGCTTTTGCATTGGTAAGTAATGCGGGCGGCATGGCCGTTTTCTTTGTTCCACGTGGAACATTTCACTGTTGTTGTTTCCTATTTGGTTTAGTTTGCTTATTATTAAGTCCCTTGCGCGCTAAAGAAATGTAAAGATGCATTACCCGAGAGAATACGATGTGATCGTCGTCGGCGGCGGTCATGCTGGAACAGAAGCCGCGCTGGCGAGCGCCCGCATGGGGCGCGCGACGCTTCTTGTCACGCATAATATTGAAACGCTGGGGCAGATGTCGTGTAATCCGGCAATCGGGGGTATTGGCAAAGGACATTTGGTCAAGGAAATTGACGCCTTGGACGGCGTAATGGCGGCCGCGGCGGATAAAGCGGGGATTCACTTCCGTATACTGAATTCCAGTAAAGGCCCTGCGGTCCGTGCAACGCGCGCGCAAGCGGATAGAGCGTTATACAAGCAAGCAATCCGCAGCAAACTGGAGTCCCAGGAAAATTTGACCTTGTTGCAGTTAGCGGTGGAGGATATTCGCGTCGAGGGAGACCGCGTAACGGGAATTGTCGGCCATTTAGACGTGGCTATCCGGGGAAAGAGCGTTATTCTGACTTCTGGAACTTTCCTGGACGGCATTATTCATGTTGGCCTGAATAATTTTCAAGCCGGGCGAATGGGAGATCCGCCGTCCATCCGTCTCGCGCATCGCCTGCGAGCGTTAGCATTGCCTGTCGGGCGCTTAAAAACGGGGACGCCGCCGCGCATCGATGGGAAAACCATTAATTTTAAGCACCTTGCCGAACAACCGGGGGATCGGCCGGCCCCGGTCTTTTCATTTCTTGGCGCGGCGACACAGCACCCACGGCAGGTATCGTGCTGGATAACCCACACGTCGGAAACGACGCATCACATTATTCGCGCCGCCCTGGATCGCTCCCCGTTATTTTCTGGAGTCATTGAAGGTGTTGGGCCGCGCTATTGTCCTTCGATCGAGGATAAGGTCGTTCGTTTCGCGGAAAAAACGTCTCATCAAATTTTCGTCGAGCCGGAAGGGTTGCAGACGAGCGAAATTTACCCCAATGGAATTTCAACGAGCCTTCCCTTCGATATTCAAATCAACTTGGTTAGATCGATTAGGGGATTTGAGCATGCGCATATTACCCGGCCCGGCTATGCGATCGAATATGATTTTTTTGATCCGAGAGGGCTGAAATCTTCTCTCGAGACCAAGGGAATTAAGGGATTATTTTTCGCTGGACAAATTAACGGAACGACGGGTTACGAAGAAGCGGCCGCTCAGGGTCTGTTGGCGGGAATAAACGCCGCCTTGCGGGTTCAGGGAAAAGACGCGTGGTGTCCATCGCGCGATCAGGCGTATTTGGGCGTCATGGTGGACGATCTCGTGACCCGTGGCGTGACCGAACCTTATCGCATGTTCACCAGCCGGGCGGAATACCGCTTGTCGTTGCGGGAAGATAACGCCGATTTGCGGCTTACCGAGCAAGGGCGTGCGCTTGGGGTGGTTGGAGAAGATCGCTGGCGGCGCTTTGCGATAAAACAGGAAGCGATTCTTAAGGAACAGGAGCGATTGCGTACTCAATGGGCTGGGCCGAGAGAGATCGACGCGGAAGCCGCCACATCGCTATTCGGAAAACCCTTGGCGCGGGAATACCCTCTTTACGATCTATTGCGCCGGCCGGAAGTTAGCTATGATCGGTTGATGGCGCTCTTCGACGCGGGCGTTGCCGACGCACAAGTTCGGGAACAGGTGGAGATTCAGGCGAAATATCAAGGATACATCGATCGTCAGCAAGAGGAAATTACGCGTCACCGCCACGTTGAAACGCTACGCTTACCCGAGGACATTGATTATCGGCAGGTTCGTGGATTATCGACCGAGGCGCAGCAAAAACTTAGTCAACATAAACCGGAAACATTGGGGCAGGCCGCGCGCATTTCCGGGATGACGCCGGCGGCGATTTCGCTTTTACTCGTTTATTTAAAACGGCGAGGGCTAGAGACAAGGGAAAAAAGCGCGTGACGTTGGAACAAGAACTTTCCCAGGGAATCGCGGCGTTGAATATCGCAGTGGATGCGGAGGCGCGGCTCAGGTTATTGCAATATCTCTCGCTGCTGCATAAATGGAATAAGGTTTATAATTTGACCGCTATTCGCGAGCCGCGAAAGATGTTGACGCATCACCTGCTGGATTCTCTGGCGGTCGTTCCCTATTTGTCGGGAGACGCGATCGCCGATATTGGCAGCGGTGCGGGACTGCCAGGAATTCCGCTTGCATTAGCTCGGCCCGATTGGTCAATGACGCTAGTGGAAAGTAATCATAAAAAAGCGGCGTTTCTAACCCAGGCGTGTATTGAACTCAAGCTAACCAATGCTCAAGTGATCGTAGAGCACGTGGAAGCGTTCAATCCCCAGAAAAAGTTTTCCATGGTTATTTCCCGGGCATTTTCAGCGCTTGCCGAATTTGTCGAATTAGCCGGACACTTATGCGCAGCGGATGGCCGCTTAATCGCCATGAAAGGAGTGTATCCTTATGACGAATTGGAAAGCCTACCGGCTAATATTGTCGTTGATCGGGTTATTTCGCTGAAAATCCCGGGGCTCGAAGCAGAGCGGCATCTCGTGATAATGGGACGGAACGAATGGCAAAAGTAATCGTCGTAACCAACCAAAAAGGGGGCGTCGGCAAGACGACCACGAGCGTTAATTTAGCGGCTAGCTTGGTCGCCGCCAAAAGAAAGGTGCTGCTGGTGGATCTCGATCCGCAAGGAAACGCCACGATGGGCAGCGGTATCGATAAAAATCGGCTATCGCGCACCGTTTACCAAGTTTTATTGGGCCAAGCGCCGCTTACCGATGTCGTCGTAGAGACAGCGCAGGGAAAATACGATTTGCTTCCCGCAAATCGGCAATTGGCGGGCGCCGAGGTAGAGTTGGTCGATTTAGATGAACGGGAAACCCGTTTAAAAACGGTATTGGATAAAGTAAGCGATCACTATGACTTTATCTTGATCGATTGCCCGCCGGCATTGAATTTATTGACGATCAATGGATTATGCGCGGCGCGTGCGGTAATGATCCCAATGCAGTGTGAATATTACGCGCTGGAGGGATTAAGCGATTTGGTGCAAACCGTTAAACGCGTGCGAGCGCATCTTAACCCTGATCTGGAGATTGAGGGGTTGTTGCGCACAATGTTCGATCCGCGTAATGCACTGGCGCAGCAAGTCTCCGATCAACTCATCCAACACTTCGGTAAAAAAGTGTATCGGACGGTTATTCCGCGTAATGTCAGATTGGCCGAGGCGCCAAGCTATGGTATGCCGGTGCTTTATCATGATCGGCACTCCAAGGGAGCGAAGGGCTATTTGGCGTTGGCGGGAGAAATCCTCGGGAAACACCAAGGCGCTAGGGTCTAGGAAGGAGGGCGTGGAGCGATGGGAAAAATGAAAGGATTGGGCCGCGGTCTTGACGCGTTGCTTGGCGGCCAGGAAGATAGCCCGCCGCAAGGCGACGCCTTGCAGACGCTGGACACGGATTTTCTGCAACCGGGAAAATATCAGCCCCGCACGCAAATGGACCAGGAGTCCTTGGCGCAGTTGGCGGAGTCGATTAAAGCGCAGGGGATTATCCAGCCGATTCTGGTTAGGAAAATTGACGACAGCCATTATGAAATCATCGCCGGAGAACGGCGTTGGCGAGCGGCGCGCCTTGCGGGTTTGGGCGAAGTGCCGGCGCTGGTCCGGGAAATTCCCGACGAGGCGGCGCTGGCGATTTCGCTCATCGAGAACATCCAGCGAGAAAATTTAAATCCCTTGGAGGAAGCCACGGGAATTCAGCGCTTGATTAACGAATTCCATATGACGCATCAAGGCGCGGCGGAAGCGGTAGGGCGCTCGCGCAGCGGGGTGTCGAATTTATTGCGTTTGCTTAACCTAGCGCCGCCGGTGCAAGAAATGCTGCTGGCTAATCGGATCGATATGGGACACGCGCGCGCGCTCGTCACCCTCGCGGCGGGACAGCAAGCCGAGGCGGCCCACGCCATCGCCGGCAAGGGATTGTCGGTGCGGGAAGCGGAAAAGCTGGTGCAGCGCTTACAAACGCCTCCGCGCGCTCCTGGCCGTGAACGTCGGTTAGACCCGGATATTGCGCGCCTACAAGGGGAGCTTTCCGAACGGATGGGGACAAAAATTCATATCCAGGCGGGTAAAAAAGGCCGTGGACGGCTCGTTATCGAATACGCGTCACTGGATCATCTCGATAGCTTATTGCAGTTATTCTAGACGGCTCTCGCGTCAACAGCCCCGAAGATTGGCGCCGCTGACGCGCAGAGAGAACGGTGTTTGCTTATTCTAAAACCACTCGCGCGTTTACCGGCTGCACGGGGCGATTCGTATGCCGGCCCATGGTGGAGCGAAACTGATCCGCTTGCTTGCCGGAAACCGTCGCCGGCGCTTTCATGACGAACCAGCGAACGCCTTCAGTGCATGGCGGCGTGGTGAGCGAGCCGCTAAGGCGATAATACCGCTTATCCTCGGGAAGCAAATCCATCGCGTTAATTTCGACGCCGGCGGGGGATGCCTTGCCGCCTGCGCTAGCCGGCATGTGTTTCCAGACATTGTCGAGCATGGCATGGACTTTTCCGCTAGTCAGCATCACCGCGACCACGGCAAGATTCCCTTCTTTATCCGCATGCACGAGATGGGCCTCCATCGGGAATGCGTTGCCGTTAATACGATTTTCGCTAGGGCTGTGGAAGTGAAATTGCAGTAACGCAAAATCGCGCCCGTCCACGGTAATAAAACTTCCTTTTGGGTAATTGACTTGAATGGTGTGGCCGTTATTTACGACCCGAAGCGGCGCCGGGCGATAAGAAAAATCAATGGCGTTCAAATTTGCTTTGACCGTCCCGCTAAGATTAACGGGCGACTGGTGTTTGCCGGTTTTGCAAAGCGCATAGTTTTCACTGAGTTCTCCCCAACGCTCTGGCGCACCGTGGCCGGTATATCCCCAATGGGTTTTCTCCGCCGCAGTGGCGGCGTTTCCCCACAGGAAGAAAAACCCCAGAGCGAATAAAAGTGATCGATTCATTTTCCTCTCCTCTTTCAGTCGGTTAATCGCAACCACCGTAAAAAGCGACCTGGCGTGGAACGCAATAGCGGTTGCGCATCAAACATCATTGGCCTGCTGGTGATTGAACTATAGAGAGCCAAGGAGAAAATAGAAATCGTTCTTATTCGTATTTTTGTAAAATCTTTGTAAAATCTCCCATCGGACAATGGGCGGGAACCGAAGGATTAGTTAAAAAGTGGGCGGTTACTTCTTTTTTGCTCTAGGATGTGCGGCATCATATATTTTAGCGAGATGTTGAAAATCGAGATGCGTATAGACTTGGGTGGTGGAAATGCTCGCGTGCCCCAGCATTTCCTGCACCGCCCGCAGATCTCCGCTGGACTGCAATAGATGGGATGCGAAGGAATGGCGCAGGGTGTGCGGATGAACGCGCGTGGCAAGGCCTTGCCGAAGCGCCCATTGTTTGACGCGGTATTGCACGGCCCGCGCAGTCAACGGCGCGCCGTGTTTACCGACAAACAAGGCGCCGGTTTCTTCGCGGGCGAGGATGGCGCGCACCGGCAGCCAGCAGCGCAGCGCCGTCAATGCATGATGGCCCACGGGGACTATGCGCGTTTTGGCCCCCTTGCCGGTCACTCTGACGACGCCGCTGCTAAAATCAACCGCATCGCGTCCGATGGAAACCAGCTCGCTCAATCGAAGGCCCGAAGAATAAAATAATTCCAAAATCGCCTTGTCGCGCACCGCCAAAGGATCTCGTGCATCGATCTCCATCAGCCGGGCGGTTTCGTCGGGCGATAATGCCCGGGGTAACTGCTTGAGCGACTTGGGCGGCCGGATGCTCCGGCACGGATTGGCGATAAAGTCGCGGTCGCGGGCAAGATAATCAAAAAAGCCGCGCCAAGCGCTCAGTATCCGCGCGAGCGACTTGCCATTTAACCCTCTTGCATGGAGTGTTGCGATAAAGCGGCGGATATGATGCGGACGAAGCGCCGGCAAAGGCGTGTCCGCGGCTAGTTTCATCAGCGTTTGCACATCGCGGCAGTAACTGTTCTGGGTCAGCGCCGCCAGCCGTTTTTCGTTGGCTAAATAGCGCCGATAACCAAGAAAATCATCCATGCGCACGTCAGGCGGGGATGGTTTCGTCCGCCAAGTGCCGCGTGAGCGCCGCGCCGACGAGGTCGCCCAGCCGTTTGAGATATAGCGTGCCCATGTTAGCGAAGAATCGGTGTTCGGCCTCGCTGGCCAAGACCAGCAAGCCGTACGCTTCTTCTTCCCGCAACGCGACTAAAGCGAAGGAGCGTAATTTATCGGCGGTGTCGCCGAACCACGTAGAGACTTCATCGGGCACGGTTACGCCGCATTGGGGATGGGCAAGTTCACCGGCGAATGCGCAAATGTCCATGCCCACGCCGGAAAATTCGGCCAGCCCCGGGGTATCCGGCTGCCCGGTCCAAATGCGCACGGCGGCATGGGGAATATCGAAAATATCGCGCAGATTGGATTTGATAACGTCCAACGAACTTTCCAGGGTGCGGGGCGGAAATAAAGCTAACGTAAACTGATGCAGCTTTTCGCTAATCGTATCGTTTTCCTCCCCAAACTGAATTAAGTCGCGTAGCCGGTTTTCCAATAGCGTGTTTTTTTCTCGTAGGGTGAGAATTTGCCGTTCGGAAAGGGAGATCGCCCGGTCTCCGTGGGGGTGTGGGAGGTAAATATCGGTGAGAACCTCGGCGAATTCCTCGAAAAATTCTGGGTGGTTTTTTAAATAGCTGGCGATTTCCAACGCAGTCATAAGTTATCCTCGGCGAATCATGCTAAACGGATTCTATTACGTTCGCCCGGCGGCGGCAAAGCAATGGGGTAAACTTGATTGGCGTCATGCTTTAGGCGGCGATCGGCAAAAGTCGCCGCGCTCCTGGTTAGCGGGATGATGAAAAATATCCGGGTGCTGTGCAATGGCTTGATCCGTGTATTTGTGGCCTAAGTCTCCGCCCGTCATTGCGCGCTGAATAGGCGTTGTACGCTCCGCTCCCGGAGATCGCTCGCCCATGGAGCGGGCGGCTTTCCGCAAATATCGGTGGGAAGGTTGTCCCAGTGGGAGGTGATCCGATAGACATGGCTGGTTATTTCGAGCGGACAGGATATGGTTATCTCCTGCGTTATGTTAACATAACCTATTGATTATATTTGTTTGTCGTTAATATACTTCTATTTTTTAGCATTAGATATTGCGTGGCGTTTTGTAAAATGTTTTTGTCGGGAGTCTATCTTTTCGTTAGTTGCAAAAGGGAGGGACAATGAAAGTGGATGATGAGCTAAAAGAACATTGGGGCGGTTTGTTGCAACCGCGCTTTCCAACGCTCTTTCCAAATGGGGCTCACTTCCGTATTGATTCCACCGTATCAGATTTTCGAGCTGAAGTATCTTGAGTAATTGGAACCGAACAGGATGGTCGCTCATTCAAAAGATCGAAAACGGTTTTTGTCATTGTGCCTTATGAAGTAGCAGACGATTATGCAAATAAGAGCGGCGCTCGGCAACAGTCCGATGACTTGGAATTATCTAAATTTGTGGCGGGAACATTGGCCAATCACAATCCAAATCACAACAATAAAAAAGTATGCTGCCGCCAGTAGTAACGTGGTGCGCCGGCTCCAGTGTGCTTAACAGTGAATCAAGACACCTTCACTTGAACAACCGAAAGCGGCGCGCCGCTTTGTCTGCCGATGATTTGCGACGTTACGTTTTAAAATAATTGCTTGCGTTCTCTTCAAACGGAAGAAAATCGGCAAGAACTTACTCAAAGCGCTTGCGCACGGCGATATTTATTTCATGCGAACTGGCGAAGGAAAAGAAAGGATCGCATCCCCTCCGTTTTTCTTCCGACCGATTGAGGGGGCGGTTTTCCACGCATTACGCGTTATTATTCAAGGGCGCATCGATGAAATTCTACCCCTTGTCGTTATTGCGGCTGCGTTGACTTGTTCATCGGCTATCGCGGCAAAGCGACCCCAATGCAGGCGGCAAACCGTTAAAAATACGGTGATGCAAATGTACCTTGTCCCAGAGCGAGCTCTTCCGCCATGACCTGTATACGTTGAAAACAAATAATGTCCTAATCTTCGCGTTAGTTGATGATTATTCGGAGAATGTAACGCTTAAACACACGATTCCTCCAGGGCTAACCATTGAGTTTCCTTTATCAAAGCAGGGCGTCAATCCAGTCACGATTACGGGGGGGTGCGTTCCTGAAAGCAAGAATGAGTTAGAAGTCGCTAGGGTCTACAATTTCTATTGGGGAAAATATCGTTGTCGTCAACGATGTGCGTTTCACGTTTGAGTAACAGCGCTGCGTTAGTAATAAACGCATATTGAGGGGTAACATTTCCGTTATTGTTTTTATCGTTGCTTTGCGGGTTAACGCGGCGTTAGGGTGAAAAAGAGGGGGCTGTGCGATGTCTAAACTGATCGGAGCCGCCGCAATTCAACTAAATTGCGAACCGGGGAGGATTGATCGCAACCTAGCGCATGCAGCGGCGTTAACTGAACATGCGGCGGCACAAGGCGCGAAACTTGTGCTTCTATCCGAGTTGACGCCCAGCGGTTATATGGCGACGGAAGCCCTATGGCATTCGGCGGGGACGATCGATGGCCGGTCCGTTACTGGTTGTTGGACACAGCGAAACGCGTTGGCGTTTATCTCGGGTTTAGCTTCTTAGAAGCCGAAGGCGAGGACTCTTTCAGTTCATTCGTTTTATCAAGTCCCGAAGGGAGGCTATTCGGCTGGATACGCAAGAATCCGCCTGCCGCCATCGACGCGTATTTTTATAAAGCGGGCGCGCCGACCGGCATGTTATCGAAACCGAGCTCGGGCGAATTGGCGTGGGTATCTGCTACGGAAATTTGTTGTACGATCAGATATGCTTTCTTCATAGAGAGGGCGTTGATCTAGTGCGGTCGCCCACAGCGGCAGGAAGGCCAAAGCCATTTATTCCCGGCGATGTT
>DOVS01000045.1 GCA_003519965.1 Betaproteobacteria bacterium | reverse complement strand
GCGTTGGTGAGTGGGGGGCCGTTCATCCTCAGCGGTGCTCTCTTCCTCACTGCGGCGGCGAGGTCCCGGGGTGAGTGCGGTCAGGGCGGCGAGCCCACGCACCATCGATTGTTTTCCCATTATCAAATGAAATCCAGAATATCCCGGTTCTTCAAAACGTTACTTATTATATCGCAGAAACGGCTTCAAAATCATCGTGCGGCGTTCCCGCCATGGGGACGCCTTGGCCCGTGGCGTTGCGGCGGCGGATGATATTGCGGCGCGCGCCGTTTGCCGGACAGTGCGCCCGACGCGTACGCGGCCGCGTTAGGCTTTTACCAAGGTCTGGTGGTTTTCGATGCTCATTAGGATGCCGAAACCGACCAGCAGCGTCACCATGGAGGTGCCGCCGTAACTAACGAGCGGCAATGGGACGCCGACAACGGGGAGAATGCCGCTGACCATGCCGATATTGACGAAGGCATAGGTGGCGAACGTCAGTGTGATGCTCCCCGCCAATAAGCGGGTGAACATGGATGGCGCATTGGCGGCGATGCTTAGGCCGCGGCCGATGAGCAAGATGTAGAGCAATAGCAGCAAGAGGTTGCCGGCTAAGCCGAACTCCTCGGCCAGGACCGCGAAAATGAAATCGGTATGCTGCTCCGGGAGAAAATCCAGATGGGCCTGGGTGCCGTGCAGCCATCCCTTGCCGAGCCAGCCGCCGGAACCGATGGCGATGGTAGATTGGATCGTGTGATAGCCTGCGCCCAATGGGTCTCGCGATGGATCGATCAGGGTTAAGATGCGCTGGCGCTGGTAGTCCCGCAGCAGCGACCACAAGATAGGCGCGCTGGCGGTAACGAGAAACGCCGCCGCGCCCATGACTTTCCAGCCCAGCCCCGCTAGGAACATCACGTAAAATCCCGATGCCAGAATAAGCAATGCGGTGCCCAAGTCCGGTTGCTTGGCAATGAGCACCACCGGCACCATTAATAATGCTGCCGCCCAGGCAAAGTCGCGCAGCCGCAACGCGGCTTGCCGGTATTCAAAAAACCACGCCAGCATGAGCGGTACAGCGATTTTCATCAGCTCCGACGGTTGGATGCGGATAACGCCGAAGTGCAGCCAGCGGCGTGCGCCGTGGCTGACTTCGCCAAACAGCGCCACGGCAATCAGCAGCACAATACCCGCCAGGTAACTGGGAATCGCCAAACGCAGCAGATGTTGTGGCGACAAGTTGGCGAATAGCCACAGCGCGGCGAGCGCCACGCCGATATTCATTGCCTGGCTAAGCACCTTGTCCAGGTTTTGGTCGGCCGCGCTATACAGCACGAACAATCCCAGCGTCATCAGTACCAGCAGCACGGTCAATAAAAAGCCGTCGATATGCTCTGCAATGCGGTTGAACAGACGCCTAATCATGGGGCTTATCCTTGGGTGGATGGGCGAGACCCGCCAACGGCCGGCTGCGCAAGTAGTAATCCATGACCTTGCGCGCGATTGGCGCAGCGGTAACGCCGCCATGGCCGCCGTGCTCGACAATCACCGCCACGGCGATCCGGGGCGTCTCGGCGGGAGCATAGGCGATAAACACGGCGTGGTCCCGATAGCGCCGTTCTATTTTATCGACATGGTCGTTTTTCAGCCGCGTATCGGCGACGATTTGCGCGGTGCCGGTTTTGGCCGCCACCGTATAGGGTGCGCGACGAAAAGCTCGGACGGCGGTTCCGCCGGGATGCACCACGTCTTCCATCCCCTCTCGCACGACGTTCCAATCGGCGGGTTTGAGAGAGAGGTGATAACGGACGACCGGTTTGATTTGGATCAAGCGGTCGCTCCGGCTGTCTTGGTAGCTTTTGACGACGTGGGGGCGATACGCCGTGCCGTCGGTCGCCAGCATGCCGGTGGCGACGGCGAGCTGCAACGGCGTGACCAGGGTGTAACCCTGGCCGATGCCGGTAATGACCGTCTCGCCGGGATACCACGGCTGGTGAAACCGTTTTTCCTTCCATTGGCGCGACGGCAGCAGTCCCGATAGTTCTCCGTCGATATCGATGCCGCTCTTCTGGCCGAAGCCGAATTGACGGATAAAGCGGTGAAGATTGTCGATTCCCAGCGTGTTCGCCAGGCCGTAAAAATAGGTGTCGCACGATACCTGGATCGCCTTGCGCATATCGACCAGGCCGTGGCCGCCGGGTTTCCAGTCGCGGTAACGGTGGCTATTGCCCGGCAGCATGTAATAGCCGGGGTCGACGATCGTTGTTTTTGGGGTGATCTTGTGCAACGCCAGGCCGGCCAGCGCCACGAAGGGTTTGAACGTCGAGCCCGGAGGATACTGGCCGCGCAGCGCCCGGTCGGTCAGAGGGTGATCCGGCGAGTTGTTGAGCCGCTCCCAGTTGGCCGTATCGATGCCATCGACAAACAGATTCGGGTCGAATTCCGGCTTGCTGACCAGCGCCAGCACTTCTCCGTTGCGCGGGTCGATGGCCACCAATGCGCCCTGGTTGTCGCCAAAGGCCTGGTTGGCGATGATTTGTAGGCGGCTGTTAATCGTTAAATACAGGTTGTCGCCGGAAACCGGCGCGACGCGGCTTAATGTACGCACGGGCCGGCCGGCGGCGTCGGTTTCCACTTGCTGGAGGCCGGTGACGCCATGCAGCATTTTCTCGTAATAACGTTCGATTCCCGTTTTACCGATGACTTCGGTGCCGCGGTAATTGGATAGCGCGCCCGTCGCATTTAGGGCGTCCAAGTCTGAATTGGTGATCCGGCCGATGTAGCCGATAACGTGCGCCATTGCCTTGCCCAGGGGGTAGTGGCGGAATAGCCGCGCCTTGATATCGACGCCGGGAAAACGGTAGCGGTTGACCGCGAACCGCGCCACTTCCACGTCGTTGAGCCGAGTGCGGATCGGCAGGCTTTCGAAGCGAGGGCTTTCTTCGCGCAGTTTTTTAAAGCGTTTAC
>DOVS01000194.1 GCA_003519965.1 Betaproteobacteria bacterium | reverse complement strand
TGACTTCGACCTGGCGGGTGGCGCCGTCTACGTTGAACACGCTGGCCCGCACATAAGGCCCCATGACGGGCACCCGCAGAATATGGGTGAGATCCGTCCCGCCGATCCAGGGAAGGCCGCCAGTGGTGGTTAAGTCGCTGGTTTCGCAGCGCAAGGTGGGCTGGCTCGCGGTACCGGGATTGAAGTAGTTGTCGAAATTGTAGAAAAAGCTGGTTTCGCCGAGGACGCCGACGCCGTAAACGAAGTCGTTCAGCGCGAAGCTCAGCTCCAGGGTAAAGCCGCGCTGGAGCGTACTGTTCAGGCTATCGGAAATCACATAGGCGTTAATCGTCCGATAACCGTCCACGTTAATCATATAGTAGCCCTTGCCGGTATGGCCGTTAACGCTGTCCTTGGGAAATAAGGTGGTCACGGTGGTGCATGGTTTTTCGCAGAGTTTCGGGAAAACCGGTTTTTTCGCCAGTTGGCCAATGAGCGTTTTATTTTCCTTGGGCAAGTAGTAGGCCCAGTCGGGCCGTGCCGGATGAACGGCTTTGACTAGCTGACTGACTTTGGTTTTGCGCTTTTCCATCGTCTTTCTCCCTATTTGGAATCATGTGGAAAATCAACCTGCGTCATATGAAGCAACACGTTAGTGCGATACTGCCTTTCCGCCATTGCTTGGGCTGCGAAACCGCCCGGCGTTTCGTTGTTGGGGAAGCGTCGGCGGCTTGCTCCGCTACTGGGCGCCGTGACGAAGGCGGCGCCGCGTGGCGGTTTCTCCGCGTGCTTTCAGCGTAGTCGATATTTCCGTTTATTGCCAATGGGTTGAGGATGATAGCCCCGTTGCTTGTGCGAAAATGCAATCCGTCCACGCCGGGAAAGCGATGGGATAACGCCGCGTGACAATAGCACGGCGCTTGCGGTAGATTAACCCTTCCGGGCAAGGACGCGCTGTGTGGCCTGCTTGCCGCATCCGAATGAAAAGGAGTGTACGTGGAGTCCGCATCGGCCGCCGATACAGAAGTATTGTTTTCTCCCTATCCGCTTAGCACGCATCTCACCCTGAGCAACCGGATCGTGATGGCGCCGATGACGCGCTGCATGGCGGATGATAACCTGACGCCCACCGCCGCGATGGCCGCCTATTATGCGCGCCGCGCCGACGCCGGGTTGATCGTGACCGAAGGGACGATCATCCGCGCCGACGGACAAGGTTATCCCAATACTCCTGGTATTTTCAGCCAACAGCAAATCGACGGCTGGAGAGAGGTAACCCGGCGCGTGCATGAACGGGGCGGTAAATTATTCATGCAGTTGTGGCATGTGGGGCGGGTGTCGCACCCGGCATATCTGAACGGCGCCGCGCCGCTGGCGCCATCGGCGGCGCCGATGAGCGGGCCGCTGCCGCGCACGCGCCAGCAATTGCAGTACGGCACGCCGCGGGCGCTGGCGGCCGATGAAATTCCCGCCCTGACGGAGGCCTACGCGACGGCGGCGGCAAACGCCATGGACGCTGGCGTCGACGGCGTGGAAGTTCATGGCGCCAATGGGTATTTAATCGATCAGTTCTTGCACCATCAGACCAATTACCGCACCGACCGGTATGGCGGCGCGCCGGAGAACATGGCGCGCTTCGCGCTGGAGGTGGTGGACGCGGTAGTCGCCCGAGTACGGTGCGAACGTGTCGGCATTCGTCTTTCTCCCGGTGCGTATTTCAATTTGGAGGGGCGTCCCGATGACGTGCAGGTGTTCGATGTTCTGCTGCCGGCGTTGCAGCAGCGCGGTTTGGCGTATCTTCATACCGGGATTTTCGACGACGCCACGACCTTCGATTATTTGGGCGGGACGGCGACGGCGTATTTACGGCGGCGTTACGCCGGCGCCTTAATCGCGTGCGGCAGCTACACGCCGCAAACCGCTGCGTGGGGGATTCGCGAAGAGCGCTTCGATTTGATCGCCATCGGTCGGCCGTTGATTGCAAATCCAGATTTCGTGGCGAAAGTACGCCGCGGCGAGACGCTGGCGCCTTATGACGAAACGATGCTGGGGACGTTGACGTGAGCGGTGGTTTGCCTTGCGCGGCAATCGCCGCTTATCTATAACATAACGATACACGGTGGTTCCCGGTATGAGCCGGGCGCCGCCAGCGGGGGAGTCAATCCGAGGATGTTCCTAGCAGGGGGGGCCGATGGAGCCGAATTCGCCGGAACCCGCGCCGTTCGCCGTTAAAGACTGCGCCTTGATCGCGCTGGCGACCGGCCGGCAGGCGCATAATCCGAGAGCGATCCGGAGTCGATTATTGCGGATTCATCCCGGCGGTATTTTTTACCATTTCTGGGGCGGTCTGCTCAATTCGCGCCTCGAAGAGCGCGAATATAATAACGATTTCGCCAGTTGGCGCCGCCATGCCGTGCGCGACGCCGTGTTGGGCGAGCGTCTCGCGGTGATCGATCCGGTTGGTTTCGCCGGTCTGGAACCGTTGCGCCAGGAGCCCTGGTGGAGGTGATCGAGGAACGCCTGGATGAACGCGAAATGCTGATATGGGTGCAGCCTGGCCGGCCGTTTGAATTTATCCGCTCTCAAACCGCGGTATTCGACACCCATGGGGTGTTCCGCTCGCCGGAAGCACTCGCCAGCCATATTCCCGCGCTATCCATCAGCCGCATTTTTTATTGCGCCATCGCCGCCCGCCGCCGGGTGGAGAGGCGCGTTGACGATTTCAGCGTCTGGCTGAGTGTTTTTGGCGGCGCTTATCAGCTCCCCTGCCGGAAGACAGGACGGCGGCGGTGCACAGGCGCTTCGGCGCCGATCCCGCGCAGCCGGCGGCGCTGCAAGCTTCGCGTTTCGACCGCTTTAAGGATACGGTGGGCATGATCGGCGCGTTTAAACGGGCCAATAATGTTCAACCGCGGTTTCAATCCATGTTCGCAGGCGGCAGCGCCGCGGCCGGGCCCGGGGGTAAAGCGGTGTTGACGAAAGTGCGCCAAGCGGCGGAAGGCCATCCCGGTTTCATATCCTATGGTTGCCGCCAGATGCGCATCGCACCATTAACGCGTTGCGGCGCGCGGCGGATATTGTCGTGCAAAAGTCGTTGCGCGAGGGATTCGGTCTGACGGTGACCGAGGCGTTATGGAAAGGGAAACCCGTCATTGGTGGCGACGTCGGCGGCATCCGCTTGCAGGCGATTGACCGCCAGGCGGGTTTCTCGACGAGCGCGCCAAAAGGCGGCGCGTATCCGTTATTTGCCGCATCATGCCGGACAAGGTGCGGGAAATGGGGAAAAACCCCGGGCATTCGTGCACGGCAATTTTTGATTACCCGCCATTTACGGGAATATCCGACATCGATCGTTGCGTTGACTCATGCGGCCGAAAAGCGGATCGAGCGCGCGTAAGGGAAGCGCGCGGGAATAATCCACGGCGGCAACCGCAAAAAGGTTCAAATGATGCGCTGGCGGCATTCCATGCCATTCGGGGCCGAGATCGCAGCGGGAGGATGCGTGCGTTTCCGCCTGTGGGCGCCTCAAGCGCGGGAAATGGCGGTGTGCCTGGACGATGAAGGGCGTGAAATGCGCTTGCCCATGGCCAAGGCCGGCGAGGGGTGGTTCGAGTGCGTGACGGCGCGAGCGGCGCCCGGCAGCCGCTACGGATTTTGTTCCGAGGCCAATCTCCGTTGGCCCGATCCCGCCTCCCGCTGGAATCCAGTGGATGTTCACGGGCCAAGCGAAGTGATCGATCCGCTCGCGTATGTTTGGCGGGAGGACGAATGGGCGGGGCGTCCCTGGGAAGAGGCGGCGATCTATGAGCTGCACGTCGGGACGTTCACGCGCACGGGCGATTTTGCCGGGGCGGCGTCCCGTCTCGGCCATCTTGCCGCGCTGGGCGTGACCGCGGTGGAGTTGATGCCGCTGGCGGATTTTCCCGGCGCGCACGGCTGGGGTTACGACGGCGTGTTGCCGTTTGCGCCCGCTAGCTGTTACGGCGCGCCGGACGATCTTAAACGGCTTGTCGATGCGTGTCACGGCCATGGGATGATGATGTTTCTCGACGTGGTGTATAACCATTTCGGACCGGAGGGCAATTATCTTCACCGCTACGCGCCCCAGTTTTTCAGTCCGGGACGCCGGACGCCATGGGGCGACGCGATCAACTTCGACGGCCCGGCGTGCCGGCCGGTGCGCGAATTTTTTATTCATAATGCGCTGTATTGGCTGGAGGAATACCGCTTCGACGGTTTGCGGCTGGACGCCGTTCACGCCATTCGGGACGACAACCGCCCCGATATTCTCGATGAACTGGCGGCGCGTGTGGCGGCCGGGCCGGGGCGGGCGCGGCATATCCACCTCCTATTGGAAAACGATTGCAATGCCGCGCATTACTTGCGGCGCGATACGCGCGGCGCGCCGCGCGCGTTTACCGCCCAATGGAATGACGATCTTCACCATGCCGCCCACGTGCTGGCGACCGGCGAAAGCGGCGGGTGCTATCAAGACTACGCCGATGCGCCATTGCGCTATTTGGGGCGCGGCCTCGCCGAAGGGTTCGCCTATCAAGGGGAAAAATCCGCTTACCGCAACGGTGCGCCGCGAGGCGAGCCGAGCCGGGATTTGCCGCCGACCGCGTTTATCGCCTTCTTACAGAATCACGACCAAATCGGCAATCGCGCCTTCGGCGAGCGCCTGCGGTCATTAGCCGGCGACGCCGCCGTTCGCGCGCTGGCCGGCATTGTGCTGCTGGCGCCGTCGATTCCCTTGCTGTTCATGGGCGAAGAATGGGGGTCGCGGCGGCCATTCCCCTTCTTTTGCGATCTCGGCCCTGAGTCGATGCGGCGGGTGCGCGAGGGGCGGCGCCGGGAATTCGTCCATTTCCCGGCATTCGCGCAACCGTCCACGATGGATCGGATTCCCGATCCCGGTCATCCCGCGACTTTTCAGTTGGCGCGGCTGGATTGGGAAACGCTGGACACTGCCGAGGGCGCGGCTTGGCGCGATTTTTACCGGCGCTTGCTCCGCTTGCGGCGGAAAATTATCGTTCCCCGCTTGGCGGGCGTTCAGGGCGGACACGCATCATTCCGCTTGCTTGGCGGCCGGGGCGTCCAAGCGACGTGGCGGCTGGGCGATGGCTGCCGGTTGACGCTGCTGGCGAATGTGGGTGAAACGATTATTCTTCTCGACCGGCGGCCGCCAGGGCGTTGCGTGTATGTCGGCGGCAAACGGCCGGTGGCGGGGCGGTTGCCGCCCTGGTCGATTGCGTGGTACCTGGATGATCCGCGGAAGAGACGGGAATGACGCGCCGCCGCTTGCCCGAGCCGGTGATTCCGCGCGCCCTTTACCGCCGGCGACTCAGTCATGTTTTTGTAGCGCAAGGTTTCTCGTCTGGAGACGCTGAACAGCCTTTCCCAGACATTGCTGAAGTTGACCGCGCCCGGCGCACGGCGGATTGTCAGGACAACGCGTTAGGGGACTTCAGCCTCCTCGTCGATCCCGATCCGGCGGCGAGCGGATTATGCCTGCCGGCGCGCCTTGCTGGCGGCGGTTAAGGCGATGGCGGCGCAAGAATACGGGCGGACGGCCGCCCGTCTGCCGAAGACATGGAGGGGTGAACGGATTAAATTGTATCCGACTTGGCGTGTGTTAACGGCGTGAAAGGAAAACGAGGCGTTGTTCCGGGAAGGCGATTGCCATCCGCCGACCGCGACAGGTGCGCGGGCCGACTGTCTGCGCGCGTTCGCCCGCACGCGGGAAAACGCAGCCGTGGCGGCGCCGGCGCCGCGCCGTTTTGCCATCTTGGCGGCGGAAGCGGACACTACGCCGTTCCGCGCCGATTTATGGCAAGATGCTCGATTAATGCTGCCGGCGCGCTTGGCGGGCCGCTGGTGCAATATACTTACGAGGGGAAACGCTAGAGACGCAATCCGCGGACGGGTTGCCATTATCTAGCGCCGGCGCGGGCGCTGGCGTCCTTTTCTTACGGTCTGTGGCGGCCCGTTGGCGGCTGAATTTTGGCGTCCGCTCCATGCGCAACCGCCCGCGCCCATTGCCAATAGGAGGGATATTGGAATATTATTGTTTCCTAATATACCAAACCTTGACCAGGGAAATGCAGGCCTTGGTCGGGCGCGAGGGAGAATTGCGGGATGAGTTTTAAAGGAAGAGCAGGCGCCGCTGTATGTATTATTCTCGCGGCGGGTAGTATGGCGCGGACGGCGCCGGCATGGAGCGACACCCTGAATTTACGCCAGTGCGTGGAGCTGGCGCTGAAACAAAATCCCGATCTAATGGCGAGCCGGGCGCGGATCGCGCAAGCGGCGGGCGCGTTGCGCCAAGCCAGAGGCAACCGATTGCCGAAGCTGACGGCGTCTATTACCGCAACCCGCACCAATGACGCGCTCAACGCGTTTGGCTTAAAGCTTTCGCAGCGCAATGCAACGTTCAACGACTTCGGCGCGGGCGAGTTCGTCGGCCCCTCGGCGTTGCCGGTCGCGCCTTATAATCTGAATCACCCCGATCCCGTCAACAATTACAACACCAGGCTGGAGCTGCAAATCCCGGTTTACAACGGCGGGATGATTCGAGGCTACGTCTCTCAGGCGCGCGCTTATGTCCAAGCCGCCCAGCGCGGCGACGAGGCGGCGCGTCAGCAGGTGATTTTCCATGTGCTGCAAGCGTATGAAGGCATTC
>DOVS01000080.1 GCA_003519965.1 Betaproteobacteria bacterium | reverse complement strand
ACCGGGTCTTCAATGGTGATGATATGACCGTAGCTGTTTTCGTTACGATAGCCGATCATCGACGCCAGCGAGGTGGATTTTCCCGACCCGGTGCCGCCGACGAAAATCACCAGACCGCGCTTGGTCATCGCCACGTCCTTCAGCACCGGCGGCAGACCGAGGTCGTCGAAATTGGGAATGGCGGTGGTAATGGTGCGCAACACCATGCCGATCCGCCCTTGCTGCACGAAGGCGTTAACCCGGAAACGGCTGATGCCGGCGGGGCTAATGGCGAAATTACATTCCTTGGTGGATTCGAATTCGGCCGCCTGCTTATCGTTCATGATGGCGCGCGCCAAGTCCTGGGTATGCTGCGGCGTCAACTGCTGGTTGGACACCGGCGTCATCTTGCCGTCGATCTTCATCGCCGGCGGAAAGCTGGCGGTAATAAACAAATCGGACGCCTTCTTGGCGAGCATCAACTTCAGCAAGTCGTGCATGAATTTGACCGCCTGATCGCGCTCCATGGCAATCTCCCCTGTAGATGATTCCGTCGGTTACGGCGCAGCGGGCTAGCTGAACGTTTCCTTATTCGCCGCCTTAAGGCGCGCTTCCTCGCGGGAAACCACGTTGCGCTGCACCAGCGTTTGCAGGTTTTGATCGAGCGTCTGCATGCCCACGCTCTGCCCGGTCTGAATCGACGAATACATCTGCGCGATCTTGTTTTCCCGAATCAAGTTGCGGATCGCCGGCGTGCCGATCATAATCTCGTGCGCCGCCACCCGCCCGCTGTCGTCCTTGGCTTTAAGCAACGCCTGGGAAATCACCGCGCGCAGCGATTCCGACAACATCGCGCGCACCATATCCTTTTCCGCGGCGGGAAATACATCGACAATCCGGTCGATGGTCTTGGCGGCGGAACTGGTGTGCAGCGTACCGAACACCAGGTGGCCGGTTTCCGCCGCGGTCAGCGCCAAGCGAATGGTTTCCAGGTCGCGCATCTCGCCCACCAGAATCACGTCGGGGTCTTCCCGCAACGCGGAGCGCAAGGCGTTGCTGAAGCTCAAGGTATGGGGGCCGACCTCGCGCTGATTAATCAAGCACTTTTTACTCTCGTGGACAAATTCGATGGGGTCCTCCACCGTCAGAATATGGCCGTACTCGCTCTCGTTTACATGGTCGATCATCGCCGCCAGCGTGGTGGACTTACCCGACCCGGTGGGGCCGGTCACCAGCACGATGCCCCGCGGCTGGTTGGCGATATCCTTAAAAGCGACGGGCGCGTTGAGTTCCTCCAACGTCAACACCTGCGACGGAATCGTGCGGAACACCGCTCCCGCGCCACGGTACTGGACAAAAGCGTTCACCCGAAAGCGCGCCAGCTTGGGCACTTCAAAGGAAAAATCGATTTCCTTGCCTTCCTCGTAGATCTTCCGCTGACCGTCATTCATGATGTCGTACACCATGGCGTGCACATCCTTGTGCTCCAGCGGCGGGACATTAATGCGGCGCACGTCGCCATTCACGCGGATCATCGGCGGCACCCCCGACGACAAATGCAAATCGGACGCCTTGTTCTTCACCGAGAATGCGAGCAGATCGGAAATTTCCATTATAATCCCTCTGGATTTCCTCTATTTTACGATATGACCACAATAGCCAGCGCGCTAACATCTGTCAAACGGCGCATTGCCGCCGCCGCCGAGGCCGCGCACCGCTCCCCGGACGACATCCAGCTACTGGCGGTCAGCAAGACTTGGCCCGCCGCCGCGGTGGCGGAAGCCGCCCGGACGGGGCAGCGCGCCTTCGGCGAAAGCTACCTGCAGGAAGCGCTGGACAAAATCGAGGCGTTGCGCGCCCTGGCGCTGGAATGGCACTTTATCGGCCCGATTCAACGCAACAAGACACGGCCCATCGCGGAAAATTTCGCCTGGGCGCACAGCGTCGACCGCCTTAACATCGCCCAGCGGCTAAACGACGCACGCCCACCGGCGCTGCCGCCGCTAAACGTTTGCCTTCAAGTCAACGTCAGCGGCGAAGCGACAAAAAGCGGAGTCGACCCAGAAACCCTGCCGGCGCTGGCGCGCGCCGTCGCCGCCCTGCCCCGGCTAACGCTGCGGGGACTGATGACGATCCCCCGGCCCGCTGCCGGCGCCGCCCAGCGCGCACCTTTTCAGCAACTGCGGCAACTGCGGGAGTCCCTGATGCGCCAAGGATTCTCTCTCGACACCTTATCCATGGGCATGTCCAGCGATTTGGACGCCGCCGTCGCCGAAGGCGCTACGATTGTCCGGGTGGGCACGGCGATCTTCGGCGCGCGCCAGCGCGAGGACAACCAGCGGATAGACAACGGAAGCACACCATGAACATTTGTTTTATCGGCGGCGGCAACATGGCCGCCGCTTTAATCGACGGCTTACTACATCGCGGCGCCGACGCCGCAACGCTCCACGTCGTGGAAATGCGCGCCGAAGCCCGGCGTGATCTCCAGGAACGCTTCGGCGTCGCGGTATTCGAACGCCTCTCCGCCGCCGCCGTCGCCGCCGACGTCGTGGTGCTGGCGGTCAAACCGCAACAGCTTCCCGGCGTTGCGGCGCAACTGCGGCCCTTGCTGAACACGCAACTAGTCGTCTCCATCGCCGCCGGCGTGCGGGCCGCCGATCTCTCGCGCTGGCTGGGCGATTACCCGCGGCTGGCGCGCGCCATGCCGAACACGCCCGCCCGGGTGGGCGCGGGAATGTCCGGTCTGTTCGCTCTCCCCGGCCTGAGCGAAACGGAGCGCCAGCGCGCCGAAACGATCCTCGCCGCCGCCGGCGGCGTCCTGTGGCTCGACGACGAGGCGCAAATGGACGCAATCACCGCGGTCTCCGGCAGCGGTCCCGCTTACGTCTTCTACTTTCTACAAGCCATGGAAGAAGGCGCGAAAGCCCTCGGCCTCGACGCCGCCCACGCGCGCCGCCTCGGCCTGGAAACCTTCCGTGGCGCATGTCGGCTCGCGGCGCAAAGCGGCGAGCCGTTTGCCGAACTGCGCGCCCAGGTCACATCCAAAGGAGGAACCACCGAACGCGCGCTTCAAGTCATGGAAACCGCCGGCGTCCGGCGTCACATCGGCGAGGCCATGGCCGCCGCCGCCGAACGGTCCCGCGAGCTAGGCGATGCACTGCGCACGGAAGGAGACAGCCATGCTGAATAACGCGCTGCAATTTATCATTCAGTCTTTGTTTAACCTATTTATCATGGCGTTTCTACTACGCTTCTACCTGCAACTGATGCGAGCACCCTACCGCAATCCCTTTTCCCAATTTATCGGCGCGCTCACCAACTTCGCCGTTTTTCCCGTGCGCCGCGTCATTCCCGGCCTGTGGGGGCTGGACCTGGCGTCCCTCTCGATCGCTTGGCTGCTGCAACTGGCGATGCTGCTGCTGTTGCTCTGGTTAGGTGATTTTCCTCTGACCGTGGCCGGCGCCGGCGCATTCGGCGGCATCGTCCTCTGGTCTCTGGCCAAACTGCTGAGCCTGAGCCTCTACCTGCTCATGGGCGCGGTTATCGTCCAAGCGTTACTGAGCTGGGTGAACCCCTACACCCCCCTGGCGCCGCTGCTCGCCAGCCTAACCGAACCGTTTCTACGCCCGGCGCGCCAACTCATCCCGCTAATTAGCGGCATCGACCTTTCCCCGCTGGTGGTGCTGTTCATTATCCAATTACTGCTCATACTGCCGGTGGCATGGCTAGAACAAATGGCTTATCGGATGATTTTCTGAAGGGTGCATGCACGGCCTACACTGGACCGCCTTCACTAAAAAATGAGTACTGCCTGGTATCGACTCGACGCCGCCCGCCAGCGGCTCACTCTCACCCTGCATATTCAGCCCAACGCCAAGCGCACCAGCGTGGCGGGACTGCACGGCGAGGCGCTGAAAATCCGCGTCGCCGCACCCGCTGTCGATGGGGCGGCCAACACGGCGCTGCTGGCGTTTCTGAAGAAAGCGTTCGGCGTGCCCCTGGCCAATATCCATCTCAAACACGGTGCGGGCGGACGCCGCAAAATCGTGGAAATCGACGCCCCGACCCAGCCGCCGGAGGCGCTGCTTAGCCAGGCCGCTACATTAAAATAATATCGTATTGATCCTGGCTGTACTGCGTTTCCACCTGAAGCGACACCGGCTTGCCGATAAAATCCCCCAACTGAGCGAGGCTTTGGGATTCCTCGTCGAGAATAAAATCGATCACCAATTGGGAGGCAAGCACCCGGTATTCCCGTGCGTCGAACTGGCGCGCCTCGCGCAGCAGTTCGCGGAGAATCTCGTAACACACGGTTTGCGCGGTTTTCAGCGCACCGCGTCCCTGGCAAGTCGGGCAAGACTCGCACAAAATATGCTCCAGACTTTCCCGGCTGCGCTTGCGGGTCATTTCCACCAGCCCCAGCGCGGTAAATCCATTCACCGTCATCCGGGTGCGATCCCGCGCCTACACCTTCTCAAGCTCGGCGAGCACCGCCTGACGCTGCTCTGCGCTGTCCATGTCGATAAAATCCAGGATAATAATACCGCCCAAGTTGCGCAGCCGCAGTTGACGAGCGATCGTCTGCGCCGCCTCTAGATTGGTTTTAAACACCGTATCGTCGAAACTGCGGCCGCCGACGAAGCCGCCGGTATTCACATCGATCGTCGTGAGCGCCTCGGTTTGGTCGATAATCAGATAACCGCCGGACTTCAAATCGACCCGACGCGCCAGCGCCTTTTCGATCTCCTCCTCCACGCCGAACAAATCGAACAAGGGCCGTTCGCCGGTATAATGCACGATCTTACCGTGGACGTTGCCCACATAGTCCAGAGCGAACGTCCGCGCCTTATGAAAAGTCTCCCGCGAATCTACTTGTATCCGCGTCGTCTCGTCGGTGGTGAAATCGCGCAGCACCCGCAGCGGCAAATCGAGATCGCGGTACAGCAAAGTCTGCGGCGGCGCGCTCCGCGCTTGTTGCTGAAGTGTCGCCCATAGCTTGTGGAGATACGCGATATCCGCCGCCAGCTCCTTGTCCGTCGCCGTTTCCGCCACGGTGCGAATAATATAGCCGCCCTCCTCGCCGGGCGG
>DOVS01000024.1 GCA_003519965.1 Betaproteobacteria bacterium | reverse complement strand
CACTGTGTTCAGCGCATCGAATCGCTGCGCGACGTTTGCCGTAACGCGCCCCTGCCGGAGCAAATCGACCATATGCTGGCGCAAAGCGGACTGTCCGCCCATTACCAGAAGGACAAACAAGACGCCGACCGCCTGCAAAACCTCAATGAACTCATCAACGCCGCCGCCGCCTTCGCCACGGAAGCCGACGACAGTTGGTTGGATGAAATGGGAGTCAGCGCGGCCGCCTCCGCCGACAGCGGCCAAACGGACAACGCCCAGCTTGCCGCCTTCCTCGCCCACGCGGCGCTGGAAGCAGGCGAACACCAAGCCGGCAACGGCCAGGACGCATTACAACTGATGACCGTCCATGCCGCCAAGGGACTGGAATTCAACGCCGTCTTCGTCAGCGGGCTGGAAGACGGACTCTTCCCGCATGAGAACAGCCGCCTGGAGGCGGACGGTTTAGCGGAAGAGCGGCGTCTCCTCTATGTAGCGATCACCCGCGCCCGGCGGCGATTGACCCTCAGCTTTTCCCAAAGCCGAATGCTTCACGGCCAAATGCGCTATAACATTCCTTCCCGCTTCCTGGAAGAAATCCCCGCCTCCCTCATCCAATTGCTCGGCTATGCCGCCGGCGTCCAGCGAAAAGACGCCATACCCGCGCCGCGCCGCGCCGAAACGGACGGCCAGGGATTCCGCATCGGCCAGAACGTGCGCCATCCCAAATTTGGCGAAGGAATGATTATCGATTGCGAGGGCCGCGGCGCCGACACCCGGGTGCGCGTGAAATTCGGCAGCGGCGATCCCAAATGGCTGGCGCTGGAATACGCCAAGCTCGCGCCAGTTTAAAACTCCTGCATCACCGGCGCCGTTTTTTCCTCCACCGCTTGCTGGGGGAAAATATCCCGATAAGCGGTATAAATCGAGGCGGTCAGCACCGGCACCGCCACCAGCATGCCCAGACCGAAGGGAATGACGGCGGCCATAATCAGCACCAGAGAAATAACCCCATACACCAGAAACGGCGCGATATTCCTCAAGCACGCCCGGAAGCTGAGCTTCATCGCCTCCAGCGCTTTCAGATCGTCCATCACCACCAGCACAGGCGCAAACCAGTAGGCCATCAACAACGGCATAATGAATAGCAGCATCGCTAAAAACACCAGCAGCATCCCCTGCGTGGCGACGCCTGTCGCTTCGGTGTGCGGCGCGCCATTCATCGGCATCGTTTGGAACATCATCGACCATCCCGCGCCGCCGCCGCCAAGCAACATGGCCGCCCCGACGATGACGATCGTGCCCACAAGATAGAGACCGCCGACCGTCACCAACTGAGCGGTATTACAGCGAAAACCAGCGAACAAATGGGCAATCTCGATATCCTCGCCGCGCCCCAGATCACGGCAAGCCAGCATGAAGCCAGCGGAAAACACCGGCCCGAGCAGCGAATTAATCAGCGGCCCGATAAAAGGAATCACGGAAAGTAAAATGATAATGACAAAATAAATCAGGAACAGCACAATCCAGATCAGCGGGTTCTTGCGGAATAGGCCGAAGCCATCCGCGATCCATTGCCAGCCGTGCCCCGCTGCAACGCTTCTGGGTTCCATCTCACCTCCGAGTTTTATTTATAAACATTGGGTTACGAAGTTAGGCGGCCATTGTAACCGCCGCAACTTAAACCCACAACCGGCGTAACGTATCCTCGGCATCGACGCCCGCGCGCAAAATTCGCTTAAACAGATCAGGGTCCTTGGCATGGGTTAACTCGCCGGGACGGGGAAAATGAAGATCGTACAGCCGCGACAACCAGAAACGCAGCGCGGCGGCGCGCAGCATCGTCGGCCAGGCGTCGCGTTCCTCCAGAGTGAGCGGCCGCACTCGATGATACGCCTGGAGCATGGCCGTAAGGCGCGCCGCATCCAGGCTGCCGTCGTCCGTGGCGCACCAATCGTTGACGGTAATCGCCAAATCGTACAACCACGCGTCGTCGCATGCATAATAAAAATCGATAACGCCGCTCAAGCGGCCGCCGTCGAACAGCACATTGTCTCGAAATAAATCGGCGTGGACGACCCCGCGCGGCAAATGTCGATAACGATGATGCAACTGAAATTGCAGCTCGGCGCGCAACAACTCCCCCGCCGCCGCCGTCAGATGCGGCGCGACCTGGGCAATGGCGGTTTTCCACCAAGACGGGCCGCGGGGATTTTCCATCCGCGTGGGATAAGAGCGGCCCGCCACATGCAGGCTGGCCAGCATATCCCCGACCTGGGCGCATTCGGGAGCGTCCGGCCGCTCCAACGACCGGCCCGCGAGGCGCGTGACGATACTCGCCGGCTTGCCGTTCAATACGCCCAAATACGCATTGTGCAGATCGGCCAGCGGCGTAGGACAAGGAATGCCGTGGCGAGAGAGATGCGCCATGAGATTAAGAAAATAAGGCAATTCATCGGCTTGCAGCTGCTCGAATAACGTCAGCACGAATTGCCCATGGGTCGTGGTCACGAAATAATTGGTATTCTCGATACCGGAAGCGATACCCTGCAAATCCGTTAAATTGCCCAACGCGTAACGTTTGAGCCAGACAGCCAGGGCGTCAGTGGAAACAGTAGTGAAAACCGACATGAGAAAAACTCGGAAGCCGCCGGGGCCGGCGCGGCCCTCGCCGGCGGCATGGAAATTCAGAACTCAAACAATACCCATTGCGGAACGGAAATGTGGGGATTCAACGTATCGAGGCGGGTGAATTGCCCCTTCCCCTCCCGGTCTACAAGGTAATACGGTTTGCCGTGAGCGGGCGTTACCTTAATCATGTACAGCCGCCCATGAATACGGTACTCCTCTATTTTTTGCGCGCCGCGCTTAATAATGGTGACCTGCGGTGCGGCGTCCGTGCTCTTCTTCGCGCCCGGCGGCGGCGCAGGCGGCGCGGGCAGCGGCTGGAGACCTTTCGGCAGCGGTGGCTGAGACGAGGCCGCGTATAACGGCGGCGCCGTCAACGCCAGCAAGATAAGAACGAAAACGCGGCGCATAAAAATTCCTTAGACAGTCAGTTTTCTCTAATTTTAGCAGCAATCGCATTGCGAAGCTGCGCTAAAAACGCCCGGCCCCGCTATTTCAGGCGCACCGGGAACGGTTAGCGCCGCCGCGCCTTGGCCTTTCGCGGCGCGCCGCCCCCATGCTCCGCCGGCGTCTCGCCGGGAGACGCGAATGCGGCCGGGACATTGCATAAAACGGCGAACGGCCGCTCGAATAGCGCCCCGCTCCGTTCCAACAATAACGACCGGACTTAGAGACTGAGCTGAATCTCCTGCTCGGCGGGAGAAGGCTCGAAACCGCGCGTCTCGTAATACTTGAAAATAGCGTCCACCACCGCTCGCGGTTCATCGATGATCTGGATTAAATCCATATCTTCGGGATTAATCATCTCTTCCCGCACCAAGGTATGGCGGAACCAATCGAGCAGGCCCTGCCAATACGCCTTACGCACCAGAATGATGGGAATGCGGCGCGTCTTACCCGTCTGCACCAGCGTCAACGCCTCCATCAACTCATCCAAAGTGCCGAAACCGCCGGGCATGACCACATAAGCGGTGGCGAACTTGACAAACATCACCTTGCGCGCGAAAAAATGCCGGAACGTCTGGCTAATATCCTGATAAGGGTTGGCGTGCTGCTCGTGGGGCAACTGAATATTTAGACCGACGCTGGGCGACTTGCCGAAAAAAGCGCCCTTATTGGCCGCCTCCATAATGCCCGGCCCGCCGCCGGAAATCACGCTGAAGCCGGCATCCGACAGATGACGGGCGATTTCCTCGGCAAGCATATAATACGCATGGTCGGCCGGGGTGCGGGCGCTGCCGAAAATACTGACTGCAGGACGGATGGCGCCGAGCCGTTCGGTCGCTTCGACGAATTCTGACATAATGCCGAACACACGCCAGGATTCTCGCGCCGAAGAGGTTTTCGCCATCACATCGGGATTAATGATTTCCGGGAGTTTCTCGTTCATCGTGAAATGGATTCAATGAAAACACTATTGTTAGTCGACGGTTCTTCCTACCTCTACCGGGCGTTTCATGCGTTGCCGGATTTGCGCAACCGCAATAATGAACCAACTGGGGCCATCTACGGCGTCATCAACATGCTGCGCCGCTTGACCAAGGATATTCGGGCCGATTATAGCGCGTGCGTGTTTGATGCAAAAGGAAAAACCTTCCGCGACGCCTGGTACCCGGCGTACAAAGCCCACCGTCCGCCCATGCCGGAAGGCCTCGCCGCCCAGACCGAACCGCTGCATCGAACCATCCGCGCGTTAGGCTGGCCGTTGTTAATGATCGACGGCGTCGAAGCCGACGACGTCATCGGCACGCTGGCCGAGCAGGCAGGGCGGCAAGGCGTCCAAACTATCGTCTCCACCGGCGACAAAGACATGGCCCAACTGGTGAACCCGCACGTCCGGCTGGTCAACACCATGACCAACGAGCAATTGGACGCCGCCGGCGTCGTCGCCAAATTCGGCGTGCCGCCGGAGCGCATCGTCGATTACCTGGCGCTCATCGGCGACAGCGCGGACAACATTCCCGGCGTGACGAAAGTCGGGCCGAAAACCGCCGTCAAATGGCTGCATCAATACCAAACATTGGAAAACCTCATCGCCCATGACGGCGAAATCGGCGGCGCGGCTGGCGAAAACTTGCGCCAGGCGCGGGATTGGCTGCCGCAAGCGCAACGGCTGCTCACCATCAAATGCGACGTGCCGCTACCCCTCGCGGTCGCCGAGCTCACCTCGGCGCCGCCGGACAACGCCAAGTTGGCGGAATTGTTCGAACACTTCGAATTCAACAGCTGGCGGCGCGAACTCAACGGCGCCCAAGCGGAGAATGCACCGGAAAACCCGCACCCGCCGCGCCATTATGAAACCATCGCCACACCCGCTCAATTGGCGGTCTGGCTGGAGCGTATCGAGCAAGCAGCGCTGACCGCGCTGGACACCGAAACCACCAGCCTCGACCCCATGAACGCCCAATTGGTCGGCCTGTCGTTCGCCGTCAGCGCGCACCATGCGGCTTATCTACCGCTGGCGCATCGCTATCCCGGCGCGCCCGCCCAACTAGAAATGGCGGCGGTGCTCGCACGCCTCAAGCCGTGGCTGGAAAATCCCGCCCGGCGGAAATTAGGGCAAAATCTAAAGTACGACATGCACGTCCTCGCCAACCACGGCGTCGCCCTGCGGGGCATGGCTCA
>DOVS01000261.1 GCA_003519965.1 Betaproteobacteria bacterium | reverse complement strand
TCGGTCTTCAGCCGGGAACGCACGGCTCCACTTTCGGCGGCAATCCGCTAGCCTGCACCGCCGCTCTCACCACCCTCGATGTTATCGAGCAAGCGGACCTGCGCCAACAGGCGGCGGAACAGGGTGAATTTATTCGCGGCGCGCTGGCCAGCCAATTGACAGGCGTTCCCGGCATCGTCCAAATACGCGGTATCGGTTTGATGATTGGCATCGAGCTAGACCGCCCTTGCGGCGAGATCGTCAAACAGGCGTTGGCGGCGGGTTTGCTGATTAATGTCACCGCGGACTCCGTGATCCGCCTGCTGCCGCCACTGATTATCCGCCGTGAAGAAGCGCGGCAACTCGTCGATCGACTGGCGGATATTATTCAACGCTTTCTGCAAACCAGCGCAGGCTAAATTTACCGAATGTTGATGCAAGCCAACTCCTTACCCACCCGACATTTCTTGCAGCTAAAGGATTTCGACGCCACGGCGATCGACTACCTGCTCGCCCGCAGCCGCCTTTTGAAGGCGCGCCACCGCCGCGGCGACGTTTACCAGCCGCTGCACGGCAAGAACCTAGCGATGATTTTCGAGAAAAACTCGACGCGCACCCGGGTCTCGTTCGAAGCGGGGATGAACCAATTGGGCGGAGACGCCTTGTTCTTAAGCGCCCGGGATACGCAGCTAGGACGCGGCGAGCCCATCGAGGATGTCGCCGAAGTCATTTCGCGAATGGTGGATGTCGTTATGATCCGCACTTTCGAGCAAGCGATCGTGGAACGTTTCGCCGCCCACTCGCGTGTGCCGGTCATCAACGGCTTGACCGATGAATACCATCCTTGCCAAATCCTGGCGGACATTTTTACCTACATTGAGCAACGCGGCTCGATCCGCGGCAAAACGGTGGCATGGATCGGCGACAGCAATAATGTGTGCAACACTTGGTTGCAAGCCGCCAAATTACTCGACTTCAATATGCATGTGTCCACTCCTCCCGGCTACGAAATCGAGCCGGAACGCGGCGAAAGTTTCGAGAGCATGCACTTGGAATGCTTCACTGATCCTCTCGACGCCACGCGCGGCGCCGATTTGGTTACTACCGATGTATGGACCAGCATGGGCTACGAAGAGGAAATCGAGGAGCGCAAAAAAATATTCGCCGATTACCGGGTAGACCAGGAAATGATGGCGCTAGCCAACCCGGATGCGCTGTTCATGCATTGCTTGCCGGCCCATCGCGGCGAGGAGGTAGAGGCGAACGTGATCGATGGCCCGCAAAGCGTAGTATGGGATGAAGCGGAAAACCGGCTGCACACGCAAAAAGCGCTACTGGAATATTTGCTGCTCGGCCAGATAACCGATTGAACACCAAGGTCAATACACGCCATGACGCGCTTCCGCTACGCGAATAGGCGGCGCTAGACACAGCGGCGTTCATCTCGCCGGATTCGATTCAACCAATGGAAGCACTTATGTCAGCTATCAATAAAGTCGTGCTCGCCTATTCCGGCGGCCTAGACACCTCGGTCATTCTAAAATGGCTGCAAGACACCTACCATTGCGAGGTGGTGACCTTTACCGCCGATATTGGCCAGGGCGAGGAAGTCGAACCGGCCCGCGCCAAGGCGCAGGCCATCGGCGTTAAAGAAATATTCGTCGACGACCTGCGCGAGGAATTCGCCCGCGACTTCGTCTTTCCCATGTTCCGCGCCAACGCGGTCTACGAAGGGGAATACCTGCTCGGCACCAGTATTGCGCGCCCCCTCATTTCAAAACGTCAGATCGAAATCGCCCGCCAAACCGGCGCCAACGCGGTCGCCCACGGCGCGACCGGCAAGGGCAACGACCAAGTGCGTTTTGAACTGGGCTATTACGCGCTTCAACCGGATATCCAGGTCATCGCACCCTGGCGCGAATGGGACCTCACCTCGCGAGAAAAACTGCTGGCTTACGCCGAGCGGCATGGCATCTCGGTAGAAAAGAAAAAGGGCGGCGGCAGCCCTTACAGCATGGACGCTAATTTGCTGCACATTTCTTACGAGGGCGGTATTCTAGAAGACCCTGCCTGCGAGCCGGAAGAATCCATGTGGCGCTGGACGGTTTCGCCGGAAGCCGCGCCCGATCAGCCGGAATATGTCGAGCTGGAATACCGCGGCGGCGATATTTCCGCCATCAACGGCCGCGCCATGCCGGCGGCGGCGGTGCTCGCCGAACTCAACCGCCTGGCGGGAAAACACGGCGTGGGGCGGCTGGATATCGTGGAGAACCGCTATGTCGGCATGAAGTCCCGCGGCTGTTATGAAACCCCCGGCGGCGCCCTTATGCTCAAGGCGCACCGCGCCATCGAATCGCTGACCCTCGACCGGGAAACCGCTCATCTCAAGGATGAGCTTATGCCGCGCTACGCATCGCTTGTTTATAATGGTTATTGGTGGAGTCCGGAGCGCCGGATGATGCAAACCATGATCGACGCATCCCAGGCCACGGTTAACGGCTGGGTGCGGCTGAAGCTTTACAAGGGCGGTGTGATGGTGGTGGGACGCGACTCCCCGAGCGATTCCCTGTTCGACCCCGCCATCGCCACATTCGAGGAAGATCAGGGCGCCTACAATCAAGCGGATGCCGCTGGCTTCATTAAGCTGAACGCGTTGCGGATGCGTATTGCCGCCCAGTTGAAATCATCTTAGGATAGGAAGATGGATAACACGCGGCGCGGCGATGCCGCGCACTTCCGCGCTTATCCGCCGGCATGCGCTATCGGGACGCCTCCGAGAGCCGCCGAATAATGATCGTTGTCATGCCGGACCGCGACAGCAACCCGCATACTGCCGCGAAACGCGGCAAGCCATCCCTTAAGGAGCCATGCTATGCCCTCGTTTGACATTGTTTCGGAAGTCGATAAGCAGGAAGTCAAGAACGCCATCGAGCAGACCAACAAAGAAGTCAGCACTCGCTTCGATTTCAAGGGATCGGACGCCCGCGTCGAACAAACGGAATACCAACTGACTGTCCACGCGGACGATGACTTCAAGCTCGGACAGGTCATCGACATCCTCAACGCCAAACTGATTAAGCGGGGCATCGACATCCAATGCCTCGCCTTGGGAAAAATCGAGAAAGTCAGCGGCAACAAGGTAAAGCAATCGGTGACTGTCGAGACCGGGGTAGCCGCCGAGCTAGCAAAAAAAATCGTCAAGCAGCTCAAGGACGGCAAGCTAAAAGTTCAGGCCAGCATCCAAGGCGAAGCGGTGCGCGTGTCCGGCGCCAAACGAGACACGCTGCAAACGGCGATTCAGCAAGTACGCCAATTCGTTACCGATTTCCCGCTACAGTTCCAAAATTTCCGCGAGAAATCTCGCCAAGGAGTCCGCATCATGCCCAAGGTACTCGTCCCCATCGCCCAAGGCTGCGAGGAAATGGAAGCGGTGACCGTCATCGATTTGTTGCGCCGCGCCGGAATCGAGGTCGTCAGCGCCGGACTGGACATGCTGCCGGTCAAAGCAAGCCAGGGCGTCACTCTCGTGCCGGACACCACCCTCGAACTGGCGCTCAAGGATGATTTTGATATGATCGTCCTTCCTGGAGGAATACCGGGAACAACGCATTTGAAGGAAGACGCGCGCATCCAGCATCTAGTGCGCCAAATGGACACCGCGGGCAAATATGTCGCCGCGATTTGCGCGGCCCCAGCGGTGTTGGCGAAAGCCGGCGTTCTTCAGGGTAAGCGCGCCACCAGCTACCCTGGGGTTCTCGATCAAATGAATCTGCCCGACACCGCTTACCTTACCACGCCAGTGGTCAAGGACGGCCGGATCATCACCTCGCGCGGACCGGGAACGGCGATGGACTTTGCCCTAGAATTAGTGGAAACCTTGGTGGGAAAGGAAAAACGCGATGAGGTGGAGGCCCGTCTGCAACGGCCTGCAAATTAACGCTTCTCGCCAAGGTGGCGCGTCTTACGCGACAATAACAGCCGGACCTCTCGACGAAAGTCCGCCAAGCTAGGAGCTTCATCATGAAGCCGGCTACAGAAAAATATACCCCTAAAAAAAATTGGCGCTTAGAGGACATCGACTTCGGCGCTATCGATAGCACACTGGTACGGGATGACGAGCAGCTATTCTTCCTGCTGACTTCCGCATCCTTCGTGGAAATCATGGCGGATCTTTATGCGCGCAATCTGGTGGATCACTACCAAGACAATCCGGACGCATCCGCTTGGCTAACCGATCATTGGCGGCAAGAGGAAATACAGCACGGCAAGTCGCTACGCGCCTATATCCGCGCAGCATGGCCGGAGTTCGACTGGGATAGCGCTTACCACGGCTTCGCTCAGCAATATGGCGCCTTATGCACCGCCGAGGAGCTGGAGCCCAGCCGGGCGTTGGAAATGGCGGCCCGCTGTGTGGTGGAAACCGGAACGTCCACACTCTACCGCTGCCTGTACGACTATGCTAACGAACCGGTGCTAAAGCAACTGCTCACGCAGATTAAAGCGGATGAGGTGCGCCATTTCACCCACTTCCACCGGCTATTCCAAGCCTATAACGCCATCGAGAAAAACAGCGCCGCCACCGTGGCGCGAACAATCTGGCGGCGAATCCGGGAAATTGGCGACGATGATGGTTATGTCGCCTTCAAGCATGCATTTATCGGGCGGCACCCGGACACCCCTTTCAACGACGCGGACTACGTCCGCTTCAGCAAGAAGATCAACCGTTGGGCGCGGCGGCGTTACCCTTACCGCATGGCGGTCGATATGCTGCTCGCCCCCCTGCCGCTCGCGCCATTTCTCAAACGTCTGCTGCGTCTTCCGCTAACCGCCGTGGCCAGGGCCACGATATTCTGAGCACCCGCGCCGCTTGATTACAGCGTCAGTCCGCCAGTCCCTGAATCCAGCGGCCGTACAGAACATCGGCGACGGCGTGCAACGCCCGCACCCGCTCACTCAAATTCTGCTGCATCGCTTCCGCGGACTGTACCGCGGGACTAGCGAGCGCGGCGCGGATTTCCTCCGTTCCCGATGCGCTCCAAGTGCGCACCATGTCTTCGGTCATTTCCACATGGCACTGCATTCCTAGATGCTTACCCAGCACATACGCCTGGTTTCGGCAGTGGGCGCTACTCAATACCAAGGCAGCCCCTTGCGGCAGCGCGAAACTTTCTCCATGCCAATGGAAAGTGTCGAAACAGCGCATCTCGCCAAACCATTCCCGAGCGAGCGGATCATCCGCTACAGTGACCTCGCCCCAGCCGAGCTCCTTAACCGGCGCTTTCGTTATCGCGGCGCCTAGCGCCTTGGCGATCAACTGTCCACCCAGACAATGCCCCAATAGCGGAATGTCCGCCGCGGCGGCGCGGCGGACCGCATCGAAAGCCGGCGACAGCCAAAGTAAATCATCGTTGACGCTCATTGGGCCGCCCATGAAAGCCAAGCCGCTAAACGCGGTCACTTCGCCGGACAGCCTTTCGCCTTCATCCACGCGAATTAACCGCCAGGGAATGCCACGCTGGGTTAGAAATGTGCCAAAATAACCGGGCCCCTCGAGGGCGACATGGCGGAAAATCGCAACGGGTTTCATGAAAGCGGTCCTGATGAAATGGAAACGGCCCTATTTTAGTTTAATTTCCCTAGCCCTTCTAATCGCCGCGCCCGCGCTGGCGACGGAGGTCAATATCGTCGGGCTGACCGCCGGTAAGGCCGTAGTAACGATTAACGGCGGCGCGGCGCGCGTCATGCGCGCGGGGGAAACGTCGCCGGAGGGCGTTAAACTGATCAGCGCCACCTCGGACGCCGCGGTTTTCGTGTTCGACAATCAACGGCGGACGTTGCATCTGGGGCAAGCCATCGCCGCCACTTATCGGGAAAAAGGCTTGCCCAAGGTGGTCCTCACCGCCAACGCCCAGGGGCATTTTCTGACGACCGGCCGCATCAATGGCCGGAGCATCCGGTTCCTGGTCGATACCGGCGCCAGCCTCGTCACCTTAAGCAGCCTCCAGGCAAACCAGGCTGGTATCGACTACCGTCGTGGGACGCCGGGACGGATGGCCACCGCCAACGGCGTGGTGCCGGTCTACCGCGTCAGTCTCGACACCATCCGCGTCAACGGCATTACCCTGCATCAAGTGGACGCCGCGATCATCAGCGGCGG
>DOVS01000142.1 GCA_003519965.1 Betaproteobacteria bacterium | reverse complement strand
GGCAAAGAAAGAATATTCATTTTATCCTGGCTGCTCGTCGCAAGCGAAAGCATCGGGGGCCAACTACCTAGTGTCGACCCAATCCATGTGCAGCAAGCTAGGGATTACGCTGAACGAAATACCCGACTGGAACTGCTGTAGCGCTTCCATCGGCTACGGGGAGGGCGGCGAGCTCCCGCGTCTCGCCTTGAGCGCCCGTAACCTGGCGTTGTCCGAAGAGCATAACAAGGGTCAGGACGTCGTCGCCACGTGCGCCGCTTGCTGGCTAGCCACCCGCGAGACCAAGGAACGCCTGGATGGCAGCGCTCAATTGCTCGCCGAAGCAAACGAAGCGCTCAAAGAGGCGGGGTTGCAATATCAGGGTAAGGCGGAAGCGCGCCACATGGTGGAAGTCTTGATCGAAGACATCGGCTATGAAGACCTGCAAAAAGGCGTGGTTAACCCGCTGGAGGGAATCAAATTTGCCGGTTATGTCGGATGCCAAACCAATCGGCCTTTTGGAATCGACGGCGAGTCTTTCGAAAATCCCCTCTATCTCGATAGATTGGTCGAGAGTATGGGCGGGGAGGCCATCGCCCGTTATGAACAAAAAGTGACTTGTTGTGGCGGCGCACTCGCCTTTTCCGAACCGGAAAAAAGCCAGGCGCAAATTAAGGACATCGTCGAGTCCGCTTATGACCATGGCGCGGATATGATCGTGACGCCGTGCCCGCTATGTCAAGCCAATGTCGAAATTTACCAGGGCGAAGTCAACAAGCGCTATGGGACTAAATTCAACATTCCGGTCACCTATTATAGCCAGTTGATTTCTGTCGCTTATGGCGGTTCGGCTAAGGAAGCCGGCCTGGATGGACATATAATTCCTCCAAGCAAGCTGGAAGCGGCGGCCAAGAAATAGCCGCAACCCACCCTGGAAGCGCTAGCGGCGTTACACGCGATAACGCCGCTAGCGCTTTTTTTATCTGGCGAACTAAAATGAACGAACGCCGCATGGACACGTAAAAGGAAAGAGATAGCCGCGATGAAAACGATGAAGGGCCAGCCGAAGACCATCGATGAATATATCGACCTGATGCACCAAGCCGTATACGAGGTAGACGAGCTACGGGTCATCATCGGCGACGAGGAAGACCGCTATGCGGCGATTATCCCTGTGGTCGACGCATTAGACCAGCAGTTGCGAAAAATGTACGATGACATCATCTCAGGCCGCTATCAATTCGATCCTAACGGCCCCGACCTGCCTTGCATGGCGCTCGCGGACAAATTGGGAAAACACATGCCGTTCAAACCATTGCTGAAAATCATTAACCATACCCACCGTTTCGGCTTACATATCGAAGAATAAGAGAATAGTCTGCATGGACGCGGAAAGCGGACTATCTGGCGCTCGTTTTCGTTCTGGTTTCGTCCAAGTAGGCGCTCTGACTCCATTGGCCCTGTTCCGCACGTGAGAATTTCTCGGTGCGGCGATCGCCACAATGGGGAAAGTAGGGCGTTGATGCCGGTATGATGGTGCAATCGTTAAGGGTGAAAAGGCGGAGGCGCTACGCTATTTACTGTGCCGGTGCGGCGATTGGCCGCGCGATTGCCGCCGCCACCGCCGCACAAACAAGCTGAACACCCCCACCCAGCCACATCGCGTAGCGTAATCCGTCCGCACTGCTGTGCGCGACGGAAAATACCGCCCCTAGGACGGCTACACCAATGGTTGCACCGGCCATCCGCGCCACGTTAATGAGCGCAGCCGCACTGCCTGAACGCGCAGCAGGAACGGCGCCGACAGCCAGATCGAGGAGCGGCGCAGTGGCAAAGCCCATTCCGATCCCCGTGAGCACCAACCCGAATTCGGCCGTCACAAGCGATTTTCCGCCAGCACTCGCGCTTAGCGCTAGGAGCCCGAGGCCAATGACCACCACACCGCCGCTGCCCGCGGAACGCGCGCCGATTGCGCGGGAGAGCGCACCGGAGAAGGGAGAAACCAGAACAAAAACGAGCGCCATCGGCATCAAGGCCACACCTGCTCCCGCAGGGCCAAAAACCCCCGTGCTCTGCCATACCAGCGGCAACAGAAACAACACGCCATACATACCGAACGTCATACCCGTTGTGGCGATCGCCGCACCGAGAAATTCTCGCGTGCGGAACAGGGCCAATGGAACCAAGGCGGCGGCCCCTTTTTTCGATTCGCTCATTATAAACAATACCAAAGCGAGCAGGGCGGCCGCCAGGGCAAGCAGCGCGATCCAGTGCGCACGGTGCATCTCAATCGCCGCAAAGGTTAGGCCGCCCAATGCGGCTACGCCCAGAATTTGGCCGGATGCGTCGAAGTGGCGCTCGTGCGGGTCGGACGATTCCGGGATTGTTAGGACGGCCGATGCAAAGGCGGCAAACCCTAAGGGGACGACAATAAAAAATAGGCTGCGCCACCCGAACCGCTCAATCAGCAGGCCGCCGAATGTAGGGCCGGTCGCCAACGCCAGCCCGTTGCAGCCTGCCCATATGCCAAGGACACGGCCACGCTCGGCGCGGTTAGGCCACACCACGCGGATAAGCGCCAATGAGGCGGGCAGCAGCAGG
>DOVS01000353.1 GCA_003519965.1 Betaproteobacteria bacterium | reverse complement strand
GGAACGAAATCGTGTCGAGCCCCACTTCCCGTTGATTGACCACTGATTTCTTATGCTGGTAGACATATTCTATCGGGTCCTCAATGGTTAGAATATGGCCGGTCTTGCGGCTATTGCGGTAGTCGATCATCGACGCCAGCGTGGTGGATTTTCCCGAGCCGGTTGCGCCGACGACTAAAATCAAGCCGCGCTTTTCCATCACCATGTCCTTGAGCAGCGGCGGCAAACCCAGCGCCTCAATGTCGGGGATCACGCCGGAAATATAGCGGATCACCATGGCGGTTTCACCGCGCTGGCGGAAGACGTTCACCCGGAAATTCCCTACATTTTCCAAGGCGTAACCGAAGTTCATCTCGAAAGATTCCTCGAACGCCTGAATCTGCGCCGCGTTCATCAGGGCGTAGGCGAGCGTCTTGGTGGTTTCGGCGTCCAGCACCGGGGTGTTGACCGGGCGGCATACGCCGTCGAGCTTAATATTGACGCGGGCGCCGACGGAGAAAAAAAGGTCGGACGCTTTTTTGTCGGCCATTAACTTGAGTAACGGGATGATGTCCATAAACGAAGTTCCTAGGTTCCTAAAAACCGGCGCACGGGATATTCGCCGGGGCGTCTTGAGAGAAAAAGGGGCTCCGCTGCGTTTAGTTCTTGCCGCTTTCTTCTAAGCCCAGCGCCGTTTCAAACTGCGGCGTGAGATTGGCGAGGCTGGCTAACGCGAACGCCGCGGTTGGCTGCATGTTGACGCAAATCATCCGGGTGTTGGCGGCTTTGCACGCGCCGGCCAAGCGGTTCAGCCAGGTGAAATAGCCTTGATCGATGACCGGGAAATGGGATAAATCATAGTATAAGCGGCAAATCTTGCCTTCCTGGAGGCGCCGGATGATTTCTTCGATTAAGCGCTCGGCTTGGCCGATGTCCAAGCCGGCCATCGGCTCCAATAAAGCGCTTCCCCCGCCCACCGGCGTGAAATGAAAACCCGTGTGATCCATTAACGGCGAAACCCGCCCCGAATGTTATGCCGGATGCGAGGAAACATGGATGTTCATGCGCCGAAAGGCTTCTTTCAGCCCGTCGGACAAGCTGGCGCGGGTGGTCACATCGCCCAAGTCGATATTTAGGCTGGTCAGCGCCCGCGCGATCTCCGGCCGGATGCCGGTTAGAATGGCGTCGGACCCCATCAATTGCACCGCGCGCACCATTTGGATTAAATGATGGGAAACTTGCGAATCAATATTTTTTACCCCGGTGAGGTCCATGACCACTGCCTTGGAGCGGTCGCGGGCGATGCGGTTAAGCAGCGACTCCATCACCAGCATGGTGCGGTTTGAGTCCAGGGTGCCGATTATCGGCAAGGTCAGCACACCGTCCCAAATTTCGGTAATGGGGGTGGCGACTTCGCGCAGTTCGGATTCCTGGGCGAAGATGGTTTTTTCTTTTTCTTCCAGGTAGGCGCGGAAGATCGCCATCGTCAGCTCGTTAAATACGCCGGATAAAAACAACAACAGTTCGCGGGCGTCCTTGACGGTCATCTTGGCGTCGCCGTTGACGGTTTCGCTAAACAGCCGGTGGAGAAATTGCGTGTAGCGCACCAAATCCTCCACCCGTCCGCCCCGCTCCATGGTTTGCCGCGATAGGCCATGGAAAAAAATCTCCAGCGCATGAAACGCCGGCGAGCTATCGTCATAGGGGTCTTTCGACGACAACAGGGAAACGAACAAATTGAGAAGCTCGACACTAAAATCCTGAATCTCCTCGCCGCTGAGCAGATTATTGCTACCGCCGAACAGGGTTTGTCCTTCGCGCTCGATTTCGGTGGTGATGTCGCCGATTTGGGGCTTCAGTAAATTGGTCAATTTGACGGCGGGATGTTGTTGTGCCATTTGATTTCCCCCTGTTTTAAGGATTGTTGGCGCGAACCACGCAGACGGATTGGTCATCCAAGGACCTACCCATAATATTCCCCAACATATAGGCGATCAACTGGGGCGAATGGTTAAATAACCCCGGGAAGCTGGATTCGTCCCAGTTGCGGCGGATGCCGTCGCTGGCGGTAACGACCAGACATTGATCGCCGATGTCGAACCGGAAATGGGACATGCCCTTGTGTTCCCGCCCGAGTACGCCGGGCGAGAACGATAAGGTATGCAGCGCGTCGCCTTCGAACACCTTAGCGCACATATCGCCTACCCCGGCGATCTGCACCGTTTTAGCCGCCAGCCCGATTTCTCCCATAATCGCCACCGCACCCCGTAAACCGTGCAGTTGTTGGTCAACCGCCGCCAGCGTTTGTTCGGGCGGCGCGCCATGCAGCAGCAGCGCCCCGAGGTTGGCGGTGGTGTTTTGGGCGATTTCGCCATGGCCTAGGCCGTCTAAGTGCAGCCAGTGGAGCTTGTCCCGGTGATGGTGAAGGTATACGCGGTCTCCATTGTAGCGGCCGCCGGAGAAGGCGCGGGAGAATAAGCCGCTTTCCGCGAGAGACGGCGTGTTGCGCGGCGTTCTTTCTCGTGTGCGCCGCAGTCGGAAGCGGGCGAGCACGGCCGTGCCGTTCCAGCGCTTGTTCGGGCCGAAGGTTTCCCGCCGCGCGTAAATTGCGCTTTCGTCGCTCAGCCGGGCGATGCTGCCCAGCCCCTTGCCGAGGGTCCGGGTGGAGGAAAATCCGTCTTGCCATGCGCGCGCCACATCGCCGATCCCTGGTCCGTAGTCCAGGGCGAAAAGGTCTAGGACCGGGCCGGGCTGCCGCCACAATTGCACAATGCCGCAGCCCTTGGCGTACTTGAGTTGATTGCTGATAATCTCGCCGGCGACGAGGTTCATATTTTCCTGCTGAAGCGGCGTGACGCCCAGGCGTTGGCCGACGGCGCTCATGCGCGCGCGTAGCAGAATCGCCGCGCTTTCGTCCTTGACCGCGCTATGGTACAGCAGGCGGCAGTCGGTGACGCTATCCACCACGGCGGCGTCTTGTGCTTCAGTCACCCCATTAGCCCTCGCCGCAGAAAACACGGCAGCCCTTATTGGTGGAGACACCGCAGCGGTCCATGACGATCTGGCCGCGGCCGCCGCGCTTGGCGGCGTACAAGGCGTTATCCGCGCGCTTGATAAAACGTTTCAAAGTGTCGTCTGGATAGCGCTGGGGCGAAACGGCGGTAATGCCGATACTGACTTTTCCGTCCATCATGGCGAGAATCCGTTGCGATTTTTTACAAGCGGTGCGGCGGTCGGTGAAAATCAGCAGGGCGAACTCGTCCCCGCCGACGCGGAAGGCGTAATCCACGTCTTGCCGGATGCTTTCCTGCATCGCGTGGGCCATTTTATTCAGATAGGCGTCGCCGAACTGGTGGCCGTATTCATCGTTGACCGCCTTAAAAAAATCCAAGTCTAGCAGCACCAATGACAAGGACTCCCCTTTCTGGCGCTGGGTGCGCTTGAACGCGGCGTCAATGTGCTCGTCGAACGCGCGGCGGTTCAGTAAGCCGGTCAACGGGTCGGTTTCCGCCTGGCGTACACTCTCCAACAGCTCCGTTTGGCGTTGTTCTAGGGCTTCCTGAAGTTTCTTCAACTCGGCCTCGGTGCGCGCCCGGGTTTCGTCCAGATAGCGGATCATGGCGACATTACGCTGGAGGAGAAGGTCGGGGTCGCTCATTGCCGTCGATTGCCGCAACTGCCGCCGGAGTTGCTGGATACTCGCCATTTCCGGCCGCTGCGTCAGCGTCGCCAAGGGAAAGCGGTTGAGCGCTTCTCCCCATTCCACCACCAGCGCGCGCTGGTCGAGCAATAAACGGGCGGGCAACGGAAAACCGCTTGCCGCCCCTGCTGCGCGCAGATCGGCGGCTAAACCCAAGGAGGCCCGTGCGGTGGAAAAGGGGTTGGCGCCGAGTTGCGTGGCGGCGTCGAGCACGAAGCGGAGGAAATGTTGCAAATCCGGTTCGACCGGCAGCTTCTGTTCCAGCAATTCAGTTACCGCCATGCGAGAATGCCTCCAGCGGACGCTCAAACGGATGAAACGAGATGGGCGGGCGACATCGCCGCCGCTTGCGGTCGTCCGTGTCTGGTATTATGCCCTAATTCGATCATCGAAAAATAGCCATGGCGCGCGGTGCGCACCATGGCGGAGGAACGCGATGCAAGCGCTGGCCAGCTGGGAAGAGGAAAAGCGTTCAGCCTATCTTTACCGGATCGTTTCCGATGCGGAGTGCGGCACCCCGCGCCAAATTCTGTTTCTCGAATTGGCGGCGGCCGCGGATCGGCAGGCGGCGATTTGGGAAGGCGTGGTGCGGGCGGGCGGCGAATCGACGCCGGATCGCTATCGTCCCGATATGCGCGCCCGGCTCGTGGCGGCGCTGGTGGGAAAATTCGGCCCCCGCCGGTTGCGCACGATACTGGCGGCGATGAAAGTGCGCGGCATGTCGCTTTATTGCAAAGCCGACCCCGGCCACCCTTTCCCCCTGTCGCCGAAAGCGGAAGCCCGCCGCCACGGCGGTATCGAGCAGGGCGGTCAATTGCGCGCCGCGGTGTTCGGCGTCAACGACGGCCTGGTGTCCAACGCCAGTCTCATTATGGGTATCGCGGGGGCGACCCAACATGGCGAAGCGATTCTATTGACCGGCTTGGCGGGGTTGCTCGCCGGCGCGTTTTCCATGGCGGCGGGAGAATATATCTCGGTGCGCGCCCAACGGGAAATGTACGAATATCAGATTGGGTTGGAGCGGGAAGAGTTGGCGCACTATCCCGAGGAAGAGGCCGCTGAACTCGCGTTGATTTTCGCGGCGCGGGGCTTGCCCAAAGAGGTCGCCCAGCGGCTGGCCGACACCGTGATCGCCGACCCGGATAAGGCCTTGGATACGCTGGCGCGGGAGGAGCTCGGGCTGAATCCAGACGAGCTGGGCGCGCCGTGGGGCGCGGCGTTCTCGTCATTCTTCTCCTTTGCCGCGGGGGCGGCGGTTCCCCTGTTGCCGTTCCTGCTGGG
>DOVS01000187.1 GCA_003519965.1 Betaproteobacteria bacterium | reverse complement strand
CCCCCGCCAATGAAAAAACGCGGCAAGCCCGCGCCCGGCGCGACATTATCCGCATTATCGTTATCGCAGTGCTCGTCATTGTCGGACTCAGCGTGACCAGCCAAGGCATTTACTTGCTGTTGCGCCACGCCCTGCCATTCCTACTCCGGTAACTTAGCCGGATGCGCAGTATGGGTCTACGCTATCCATCGTACCGGCCCGACTGGGTCTCCAGAACAATATTGCGGCGGCAGCGCCTGCGCCACCGTGCTAGAAAGCGTGATAGCCAGCCGCCGAGCGGCGCAGATCATGACGCGCCTCGCGGTAGGCGGGGCAAATGCGCGCCACGACCCGCCAAAACGCCGGTGAATGATTGTATTCGATTAGATGGGCCAGTTCGTGAGCCACCACGTAATCGATGACGAACGGCGGCGCCTTGATTAACCGCCAATTGAGCCGCACCGCGCCGGTGGCGTTGCAACTCCCCCAGCGGGTTCTGGCGTCGGACAACGATACCCGCGTCGGCGCCGTCCCCAGCCGGTGTGCGAAGAGATGCGTCCGGTGCAGAAAATCGGCCAGCGCTTCGCCACGATACCATTGCAGCGCCGCGGCGCGCGCGGCGGCGTCGCCGGGATCGGGCAGCGTTAATTGCAGTCGATTTCCCCGCAACGCCGCCGCGCGCTCGCCGCGGCGCACGTGGAGAAAAATAACCGCTCCCCGCAGCGGCAGTGCGGCTCCCGCCATCCAGTGCACCGGCGGCGGCCGATTGGCCTGTGCTTGGCGCAGCTTGTTCAACACCCATTGGGATTTCTCGCGCAGCACGGCGTCTAGCTGTCTCTCGCCCACGCGAAACGGTGCGCTGACCTCCAACCCGTCCCCGCCGATTTGCAGGGCGATGGTGCGGCGCTTGGCGCTGCGTTTGAGGCAATAGCGCACTTCTTGGCCGGCGAGACGAATCACGCGAATTTCATGGGATTTCTCCGGCGCCGCACTTGGCCGCAAACGGTTCCGCAGCGTCACGCGCCCCCGTCCCGCCGCCCGCTAATGCGCGCCATCTCCGCTTCAATCCAGCGCTCCGCCCGATCGTTCAATTCATCGGCCTTCATCCCCGTGACATCGATCGGCTTGCCGATACTCAGGGTGATGACGCCGGGGGATTTAAGGAATGCATTGCGGCCCCAGAACTCCCCCGCGTTGTGAGCGATTGGCAGCACCGGCACGCCGGTATGGGTAGCGAGCCACGCACCGCCGATATTGTATTTTCCCTTCTCGCCGGGATTCACCCGGGTGCCCTCGGGAAACACCACAACCCAAATCCCTTTACCCAGCCGCGCCTTACCTTGCGCCACTATTTGTCTCAAGGCCTCGCGCCCGCTGCCGCGGTCGATGGCGATAGGGCCGACAACGGCAAGCGCCCAGCCAAAAATCGGAATACGCAACAGTTCGCGCTTCAAGACCCACGCCAGCGGAGGGAAGATGCTTTGAAACGCGAGCGTTTCCCATGCCGATTGATGCTTGGATAACACCACGACCGGCGTCTCCGGGACATTTTCCCAGCCGATCACCCGGTATTTCAGGCCACAGGTCAGCCGCAACCAGCCCAGCATGACCCGCGACCAAGCCTTGGCGACGACGTAGTAACGGATTTTCAAGCTAAATGGGCGCGCGAGCACGGCGACAAAGAAATACACCACGGTAAAAATCACCATCCCCGCAAGGAACAGCGCAGAGCGCAACAATCTAATCATGAACGGGAAACTAAATATCGCGCCGCATCCGCCAGATCCTCGAAAATCAGCGTATTCTCGGGCAAGCCGCCGGCGGCTTCGGTCTTTCTCCCTTTGCCGGTACGCACCAGCAGCGGCTGGCCGCCGGTTTCCGCGGCGGCTTGCAGGTCGCGCAAGGAATCGCCGACACAAGGAACCGCCGCCAGGGAGGTATGAAAACGCCGCCCGATCTCCTCCAGCATGCCTGACTTGGGCTTACGGCAATCGCATTGGACATCGGCCTGGTGGGGACAGTAAAAGAAAGCGTCGATGCGCCCGCCTGCCTGGCTCAGCGCCTTGAACATTTTGTCGTGAATCTCGTTAAGCGTCGCCATGTCCAGCAAACCGCGGCCGATTCCCGACTGATTGGTCGCCAGCGCCACGCGAAAACCGGCCTGATTTAACAGCGCAACCGCCTCCGGACTCCCTGGGATGGGGCGCCATTCCTCCGGGCTTTTGATGAATTGATCGCTATCGTAATTGATTACGCCGTCACGGTCTAAAATCACCAGTTTCATGTCATCCCCATCGCAACCGGATCACCATCAAGCGACAAGACGCGAAATATCCGCCACCCGGTTCATCACCTCTCCCAGACGCCTCAGCAATCCCAAGCGGTTAGCGCGCAACAGCGGCTCGTCCACCATCACGAGCACCTGGTCGAAAAAGTCATCGACCTGCCGGCGCAGCCCCGCCAACCGAGATAATGCTTCAGTATAGTCCTGGTTCTCCACCAGAGAGGCGACTTGCGGTGCAATCCCGTTCATCGCCTCGAACAGCGCTTTTTCCGCCGCCGCCTCCATCAGCGCTGGATCCGGAGCGGCAGACGGCGCATTGGATTTCTTCAACAGGTTTTGGATTCGCTTATTGGCCACGACCAGCGCCTCGGCCTCGGGCAACCGGCGAAACTCCCGCACGGCGGCCAACCGCGGCAACACCCGGTCGATACGCGATAACTCGCCCGTCACCACGGCGTCTATTTCATCCACCGCGAATCCCTGCTCCCGCAGGTGGTTCTTGAGACGCTCCAGCATAAAATGGTGGACATCCAAGGCGACGCTATCGGACAACACGTCGGCGGGGAAAAAACCACGCGCCATTTGCAGCAATTGCGCTAAATCCAGCGGCAGCCGCATCTCGCCCAACATTCGCAATACGCCCAGGGCGTGGCGGCGCAGACCGAAGGGGTCTTTGTCGCCGCTCGGCGTCAGGCCGACACCGTAGATTCCCACCAAGCTATCTAATTTATCGGCAAGGGCGACGCTGGCGCCGACATTGCCGCGCGGCAATGCGCCGCCGGCGAACCGCGGGCAATAATGATCCGCGATTGCATCGGCGACGGCGTCATCCTCGCCGTCCGCCAACGCATAGTAGCGGCCCATGACGCCTTGCAGTTCGGGAAACTCGCCCACCATGCCGGTAAGCAGATCGGCCTTGCACAATTGCGCAGCGCGGTCGGCGAACGCCGCATCGGCGCCTAGCTGTCCGGCGATCGCCGTCGCCAGTTTGCGCAATCGCGCCACTCGCTCAAGCTGGCTGCCAAGCTTATTATGGAAGACGACATCGCCCAGCTTCGGCACTTGGTCGCCGAGCGGCGTTTTCTTATCTTGCGTGAAAAAGAAGGCGGCATCGGACAATCGCGCCCGCAATACCCGTTCGTTGCCGTGGATAATAGACTCCGGGTGCTCGGTTTTCAGGTTGCTAACCACCAGAAATCGCGGCAATAGCTTGCCGGCGGCGTCCAGCAACGCGAAATACTTCTGATGCTGTTTCATCGACAGCATTAGGCATTCCTGGGGAACGCAGAGAAAGTCCCCGCTGAAGCGGCCCGCGTAAACCACGGGATATTCCACCAACGCGGTCACTTCATCCAACAAGCCGTCCAATGCCCCGCCCTCTGCTAATTGCGCGCCAGCGGCGGCCTGCTGGAGTTGGGCCGCGATCTCGGCGCGACGCTTGCGAAAGCTCGCCACGACATAACCGGCGTCGGACAATTGCGTTTCATAATCGTCGGCGTGCGCCAGCGTGATCCGACCATCTCCCAAGAAACGGTGGCCCTGGGTGCGGTTGCCGCTGGTCAGCCCAAGCACCGTCCCCGGCACGACCTGATCGCCGTGGAGCATGACCAGCCCATGCACCGGCCGGATAAACTGGGTTTCGTTGTCGCCCCAGCGCATGAATTTAGCCGCTGGCAGCTTTTTCAGCGCTTTGTCCACCACCCCGGCGAGATGCGCCGCCAGCGGTTCGCCTGCTTTGATGCGCTGGAAAGCGAAGCACAGTTGCTTACCGTCGTGTACTTGCGCCAATTGATCGATTTCCACCCCGCAAGAACGGGCAAAGCCGAGCAGCGCCTGGGTCGGGCGGCCCTCGGCGTCCAGCCCGGCGGCCACCGACGGCCCGCGGCGAATAATTTCCTGCGCCGGCTGACAGTCCAGAATCTGCGGAATACGCACCGCCAGACGGCGAGGGGTGGCGAACGCTTCCGCCATCGCCGCCGGGTCGGCGAAGCCAAGTTCCTTGAGCGCGTCAGCCACCGCTTCGGCAAACTTCCCGCCGAGCGCATTCAGCGATTTCGGGGGCAATTCTTCGGTGCGCAACTCGATCAGTAGGGTCGCCTTCATCTCGCCGCTCCCTCCGCCCTAGCGACAACCGCCGCCGTATATTCCTCACCGTAACGCGCCGACAAACCGGGACGATTCAGGTCCCACATCGGGAAACCCAGCCGCCGCCGCGCATCGTAATATGCACGGGCGACTTCCCGCGCTAGGGCGCGCACCCGCCCGATATAGGCGGCGCGCTCGGTCACGGAAATTACGCCGCGGGCGTCGAGCAGATTGAATACATGAGAACATTTCATCACCATCTCGAACCCCGGCAACGCCAGCCCAGCCGCCAGCAGACGCGCGGCCTCCACCTCGAAACCGTTGAATTGCTCGAACAACCAGGGGGTATTGCTCATTTCGAAATTGTAACGGGATTGCTCCACTTCGTTTTGATGATAGACATCGCGGTAAGTCAGTCCTTCCGTCCACTGGAGGTCGAAAACGTTTTCCACGCCTTGCAAATACATCGCCAACCGCTCTAGGCCGTAAGTGATTTCTCCCAGCACCGGCTTGCAAGGCAGGCTGCCTATTTCCTGGAAATAGGTAAACTGGGTCACTTCCATGCCATTTAGCCAGACTTCCCAACCCAACCCCCAAGCGCCTAGCGTGGGGGACTCCCAGTCATCCTCGACAAAACGGATGTCATGCCGCGCCGGGTCGATTCCCAGCGCCCGCAGCGAGTCTAAGTACAAATCCTGGATATTGTCGGGAGATGGCTTGAGCGCGACTTGGTATTGATAGTAATGTTGCAGCCGGTTAGGATTTTCTCCGTAGCGGCCGTCCTTGGGACGGCGCGACGGCTGGACATAAGCCGCCTTCCATGGCTCTGGGCCGATAGCGCGCAAGAAAGTGGCGGGATGGAATGTGCCCGCTCCTTTCTCCAGATCGTAGGGCTGCAT
>DOVS01000278.1:1328-3197 GCA_003519965.1 Betaproteobacteria bacterium | reverse complement strand
CGCCGGTTGAAGGGATCGTCCCGACCATCGTCTCCCGCCCAATATTCAAATAGGTCGCCTAGGATGTATAACGCGGCCGCCTCGTCCGCCGCGATGGCGAGAAATTGCAGGAAGCGCCAGGCGGCGTCAGGCGACGCCGGACTCAGGTGTAGATCGGCGATGAAAAACACGGGCTTCATGGGAGCGTATGGACAGGAAAGGGCCGGAGAGCGGCCCTTCGCCGTATTTTAGTCTACTTCGATGCGTTCAATGAGGACATCTTCCTGTGGGACATCTTGGTGGCCTTCCTTGCCGCCGGTCCGGACTTTTTTGATTTTGTCCACCACGTCTCGTCCTTCGGCCACTTTGCCGAATACACAATAGCCGAACTCTTGTGGCGTCGCGGCGCGATAGTCGAGGTAGTCGTTATCGGCGACATTAATGAAAAATTGACTGGTGGCCGAGTGCGGATCGGGAGTGCGCGCCATGGCGATAGTATAGGCTTCGTTTTTCAGCCCGTTGGCGGCTTCGTTATCGATGGGCGGCAGGGTTTCCTTGAGGATCATGTCCGGTAGATACCCGCCACCCTGAATCATGAAATTGTCGATGACCCGGTGAAACAAGGTGTTGTCGTAGAAGCCGTCTTTCACGTATTGGAGAAAGTTGGCGACGCTGACGGGCGCTTTTTCGCTATCGAGGTCGAGCGTGATGACGCCCAAGGAGGTATGTACTTTAACCATGTGATTCCTTGTGTTTTTTACGATGATGCGGGCCGGCTCCAAGTACGCGCCCCTGTTTTCCCTTCCCTATCGCCGCGGGGAGGCGATCGATGATCTTGGCATCCTCGATCAATACCGTTTTAATCGGTACATCCTCCCGCAGGAAGCCCTTGGCCGCGGTGGGCAGCGCGGCAATTTTTTTTGCTACGGCCATTCCCTCGACGACTCTGCCGAATACGCAGTAGCCGTAATAATCGGCGTTATTGCGATAGTGGTTAAGAAACTTGTTGTCATCCATATTGATGAAAAATTGCGAGGTGGCGGAATTGGGATTGTAGCTTCGCGCCATGGCCAAGGCGCCGGGCAGGTTTTTCAGTCCGTTGCCCGCCTCGTTGGGGATAGGCGGTAAGGTCGGCTTAGGCTTAAGATTTGCGGTATAGCCGCCGCCCTGGATGATGAAATGGTTGATGGCGCGGTGGAAAATCGTGCCGTCGTAATAACCGCTGTCGACGTAGGCCAGGAAGTTTTTAACGGTAAGCGGCGCCTTGGCGGGATAAAGTTCGAACACCATGGTTCCCATGTTGGTCTTTATTTGCACCAACGGATTCGCGGCGAATGCGCTGAGGCTAATTAGCATGCCTCCGATATACAGCAACCAGCGGACGCTCATGGTTCCTCCCTTGGCCGGTGCGGCGGTTAAGCCGCTCCTTCGTAGATAATCTTCCAGTGTCCGTTCTGATCGAGCCAGTATTGGCGTTTGCGCATTTTATTGTTGAGATTGTTGCTGCGATAGTCTTGGTCGAAAGTGACGACCGCTAGCTTGCCGTTGCCGGGATAGCGGAAGATGCTGATCTCGGATAGTTTGACCTTGATCCATGATTTACCGGTGTTTATCCGGCGTTTCTGCTGACTCCAGGCGGCGAAGTTCGCGTGCTTTGTCTTAAATTGGGTGGAGTAATGGGATAGATATTCGTTGATTTTGCGGCTTTCCCAATCGCGCCGCCAGTCGGCTAATTGCCGCCGCAGCGTGACGCGCTCCCGGTCGAGGCGGGCAGGTTTAACCCATTGGATGGCGTTGCTGATGATCACCGGCGTTTGCTCTATCTGCAAGAGTTGACGGACTGCGTCGATATCGGGGTTGGTCAGCACCACGCAGCCGTCGCTGGCTCGC
>DOVS01000278.1:0-1320 GCA_003519965.1 Betaproteobacteria bacterium | reverse complement strand
GCTTCGTCCCATGCGCCGGTCCCAGGCGTTTGGGTAATTGAGGGGGAATGCGATCGGTCCGTAAATATCGGTGAGTTGGTTTTTATGGAGCGTGCGCGTGATGAAATAGACGCCGCGCGGCGTGCGTTTATCGCCTTCCCGCGTTTTATCCACGCCGTTCTTGCCGATGGTGATGTAGTAGTCGCTATAGTAGCGCGGCGTGCCGTCGTCGTTCCGATAAATGTAAAGCCGGGAGTGGTCGGCGTCCACCACCACGGCGTAGTGTTGATCGGGGGCCATTTGCAAGAGATAGGCCGGCACGCGGGTCAGTGCCGGGGTTTTCCCTTGGTAGCGTTGCAGCCGTACCAGCGCTTCTTGGCGCAGATCGGCGATTTTATCGTGGGGCGCGGGAGTGATGGCGCCGAAGGTCGTGAGCGGCTGCGTCCGCGCCAGCAGCAAGTCGCCGCGAATCAAATTAGCGAGCTTGAAATTGGGTTTGATTTTCAGCAGTTGATCGATAATGCCGAGGGCGGTATTCAGGTGATTATATTTAATTTCATCGATTGCGCGCACCAGCATCAGCTCGGGATAATGCGTTTTGTCGAACGCCGCCGACGACGGAAAGCCGTGTAGCGGATGGTTCCCCATGGCGTCGGCATGATGGGCGGTGATGACCGGCTGCAACAACGCCATAACGGCAAGGGAACGAAACGCGAGCTTTCCGATGTTACCTTTCATTCCTGTCCTGTAGGCCTTTGCTTTTCATGGAAAATACTCGTTTTTTCGGATGAATGCAATCCCTTAACGGCGCACGCGCTCGTTTTCGATGAGCCATTGTCCGCCCTGGCGCGTCAGCGTGAGGGTTTTAGCGGTGGCGCCGGTAAAGGTATTGGCATGGTAGTGTTGGCGGAATGTCACAACGGCATGGGCGTCGTCACGGAACGTCACGTTGATTGCCGTGAGTTTAATCCGAATGGATTTCGGCGCCATGATGCGGCGGCGGCGAATTTTCTCCCAGTGGCTGCGGCTTTGGCCGTGCGGCGGCGTGAAATGTTCGCCGTAGAAAGCGAGGTACGTATCGACCTTCTGTTCCGACCATGCCCGCGCCCACGCTTTCACCGTGCCGACCACCGCTTCCGCGCGCGCTAGCTCGGGGGCGATTTTTTCAGGGGTTTTGGCCGCGACTTTCTTAGCCGGCGTGTGGGCGGCTGGTTTTTCCACTGCGGGGCGCCGTGGTGTGTGCGGCGCAGGCGGGAGCGGCGTTTTTTTGGCGGCGATGATCGTGGGCGGGGCGGGCGCCGCCGGGGCGGGGCGGACGGGCGGCGATTGTACGCTGGCCAG
>DOVS01000239.1 GCA_003519965.1 Betaproteobacteria bacterium | reverse complement strand
GGGACGGACGGCGGCGATCGACGGGCTGCCGGCCAACGCCACGATTCAGCGTCAGGTGTTGCGGGCGCTGCAAGCCGCCGGTTGGCTAAGTCCCGCGCATAGCCGGGAGATCTCGCCGCGCGCCGCCGCCGCGCTCAGGGCGCTGGCGCAGCGCGGCTGGGCGGAGCCGTGCGCGGAGCCGCCGTCCGTCCCGTCGGCGTCGCCCCCGCCGCCGGTGGCGCTGAACACGGAGCAACACCAAGCGGTAGCCGCCATCCTGGCGGAGCCGGCGGCGTTTGCCTCGTGGCTGCTCCACGGTATAACCGGCAGCGGTAAAACCGAAGTCTATTTGCGCTTGATCGACGACACCGTGGCAAGAGGCGGGCAAGTGTTGGTGCTGGCGCCGGAAATCAGCCTTACTCCACAACTGGAAGACCGCTTTCGCCGCCGCTTTCCTCAACATACGCTAGTGACGCTGCATAGCGCCTTGAACGATGGTGAGCGGCTGCGCGCTTGGCGGACGGCGCGCGACGGCGGTGCGGCGATCGTGCTCGGCACCCGGCTCGCGGTGTTTACCCCGATGCCGCGATTAAAATGCATCATCGTCGACGAAGAGCACGACAGTTCCTATAAGCAGCAGGAGGGGCTGCGCTATTCGGCGCGCGACGTGGCGGTGTTCCGGGCGAAACAACTGAATATTCCGGTGGTGCTGGGATCGGCGACGCCGTCTTTGGAAAGCTACCATCATACGATTACCGGGCGCTACCGGCGGTTGACGCTCGGCGAGCGCGCGGTGGCGAACGCTCGTCCGCCCGACGTGCATTTGATCGATAGCCGCCGCCATCGTCCCGACCAAGGATTGTCCGCGCCGCTCCTCGCCGCGCTCGGCGCGCGTCTGGCGCGCGGCGAACAAAGCTTGCTGTTTCTTAACCGCCGCGGTTACGCGCCGGTGCTGATGTGCGGCGCATGCGGTTGGTTGTCCACGTGCTCCCGCTGCACGGGTCGGCTGGTGCTGCACTTGCGCCAACAAGCGCTACGCTGCCACCACTGCGGTCATGAAGCGCGCGTTCCCGTTGCCTGTCCCGATTGCGGCAATACTGACCTGATTGCCGTTGGACACGGCACCCAACGGATCGAGGAGCGCCTGGCGGCGCATTTTCCGGCGGCGCGGATTCTGCGCATCGACCGCGACAGCACCCGGCGCAAGCACGCGATGAGCGAATTGTTGGCTCGGGCGCATGGCGGCGAAGCCGATATCCTGGTGGGCACCCAAATGCTGGCGAAGGGCCACGATTTCGGCAATTTGACCCTAGTGGGAGTGCTCAATCCCGATGGCGCGCTGCATAGCGCCGATTTTCGCGCGTCCGAGCGGCTGTTTGCGCAGTTGATGCAAGTCGCGGGGCGCGCCGGCCGCCGCGAAGCCCGCGGGGAGGTCTTAATTCAAACCGCGTTTCCCGCGCATCCGCTGTATGTGGCGCTACAGCGGCATGACTACGCGGCGTTCGCCGAGACGTTGCTGGCTGAACGCGAGCTGACGGGGTTTCCCCCTTTTTGCCATCAGGCATTGCTGCGCGCCGAAGCGCATCGACTCGATACGGCGCTGGATTTCCTGACCGCCGCCGCCGGCGCGGCGCGGCGTTTGGGCGGCGCGGCGACGGTTTACGATCCAGTGGCGGCGGTCATGCAGCGGATCGCGGGTAAGGAACGCGCCCAGCTTCTGGTACAATCGAACTCCCGCCGGGCGCTGCACGCGCTGCTCGGCCCTTGGGTGCATGCGTTGCGGTCGTTGGATAACCGCAAGGTGCGCTGGTCTCTGGATGTGGATCCGCTGGAGTGGTGATGCGGTCCGCCCAGCCTGATGCAGCCTTTCCGATAAACGGTTACAATCGAAATTTTCGCGTTATTTACATTGAAACAGCATCTTATTCAATTATTCCGGGAAGCGCTGGAAATCGTCGCGCCCGACGCCGGTGAAGCGGCGGTTGAGTTGTCCCGTCCGCGGTATGCGCAACATGGTGATTTTGCCTGTAACTTGGCCATGCAGTTAGCAAAACCCTTGCGCCGCAGCCCGAGGGAAATCGCGGTGCAACTGCTGGCCGCGCTGCCGCCGTCCGCAGCCGTCGCCAAGGCGGAAGTGGCGGGCGCCGGTTTTATCAACGTATTTCTCACCGCCGACGCTAAACACAGCGTCATTAAACCAGTGCTGACGCAGCAAGGCGCATACGGCCGCAGCGCCACGGGGAAGGGGAAAAAAATCCAAGTGGAGTTCGTGTCCGCTAATCCCACCGGTCCGCTGCATGTGGGCCATGGCCGGGGCGCGGCGTTCGGCGCCAGTTTGGCGAATGTGTTGGACGCCGTCGGGTATTGCGTGACGCGGGAGTTTTACGTCAACGACGCCGGGCGGCAGATGGATATTCTGGCGGTCAGTGTGTGGTTACGATATCTGGAACTTTGCGGCGAACAACTGCGCTTTCCGGAGAATGGCTACCGTGGTGATTATATTTACAATATCGCCCGCGAAGTACGTAAAGAAATCGGCGATAAATATCGCTTCAAAGGACAGGAAGTCATCGATGGAT
>DOVS01000254.1 GCA_003519965.1 Betaproteobacteria bacterium | reverse complement strand
CCCGGCATGGCCGCAACCGCCTCTGCCGTCAAGGCGCGGTTGCCGCGCAGATAAGCGAGCAGCGCTTGCCGCCACGGCTCTCCGTCGCGGTAAGCCGCTAAGGCGGCGGTATACCCCAGCGTATTCACCTCCGGCACGATGCCCGCCATGGCTCGGCGGAAACGGCGGCGTAAGCCGGGATCGGCAATAATGGCGAAAGCGCAGCCAAGGCCGGGAATATTGAAGGTTTTGCTCGGCGCCATCAAGGTAATAGTGCGAGCGGCGATTTCCGGGCCGAGGGCGGCTATCGGCAGATGCGGCTTGTCCTCGTCCAGCGGCAGGCCGCAATGAATTTCATCGGAACAAATAATTAGATCGCGCCGGCCGCATAAGGCGGCCAGCGCGGTCAATTCGTCGCGGCGGAAGACGCGTCCCACCGGGTTGTGGGGATTGCACAATAAGAACAACCGGGTGCGGGGAGTGATCGCTTGCGCTAAATGCGCCCAATCGAACGTCCAGCCGTCCGTTGTCGCGACCAGCGGCGTGGCGGCGAGTCGGCGTTGAGCATGGCCGGGGGCGCTGAGAAACGGCGGGTACACCGGCGTGGCGGCGAGCACCGCGTCTCCGGGCTCTCCCGCCGTGCGGCACGCCACGTTTAGCCCCGTGACCAGGCCCGGCAGCCAAACAAGCCACTCGGGCGACACCGTCCACGCATAGGCCGCCGCCACATGGGAAACGACCGCCGCCGTCAGCTCCTCGCCAGCCAGGGTATAGCCGAAAACGCCATGATCCACCCGCTGGCGCAAGGCGTCGATTACCACCGGCGGCGCGCGAAAATCCATATCCGCCACCCACAGCGGCAAAATATCCGCGTCCCGGTATTTGTCCCACTTTAGGCTGTTACTGCCGCGCCGGTCGATGACCGCGTCGAAATCGAAGCGAATGCGCCCTCCCCCATGGACTGTTCACGATGAATCAGCGGACAGTGTAGGGGGATTCCCCGGCGCCTGGCAATGGGGAGCGTCCAGTCGCCGCCGGCGCGCCGGGTCGTTGAGAAACGGAAGACGCGTTGATCTGGGGAGGCGGAGCCCCGGTTAAAATCGCCGTAGCGTGAACGGGGCGCAGATGGTAGGTTTCAGCCGGATACGTTCTAATCGCCGATTGGCGCTCAACCGCAGGAAAATAAAAGCATATGATAAAAAATAAACGGCGGGTTTTTTCATTTTGGCGGATGCTTGCAATCGCCTGTGCCGCTATTGCCGGGTGCGCAAGCGGTGCAGGGCCGACAAGCCTTGCCGCCAACGCCTACCGTGAAAACAACGCGGGAGCGGCACAAACCCCCGCCGCTCACAAAAACGAGGATGTGCGCTGGTTTGTCGGGTTATTAATGAAGAATAATCAAAAAGCGTTTTGTTTACCGCCAACGGTCACCATTGGTGCGGCGGCGAACGCTGTTCGGCGCACCGTCCAAAAATATAATCTGTCCGATCGTATTACGGACCGGGAAACGATCACTATTTTGGCAAAGCTTTATCCCTGTCCCATGCACTAGGGGGGGATCGGCGGGGCGCAAACGTAGCGTGTCGGTTATGTTTGGCCCCTTGCGTGCGCGCCCACCGCTGAGAAATGCCGGCGCGATTTGTTTTTTCTTCAATTATTCCCACGTTCCTGAACTTCGCTGGCGATCAATTGCCTATAAGTGGATGCTAATATTGCGCCGGGAGGATCGCCGGGGCAGAATAGGATGCGTCGGGGAAAGTACGTCTATTCATTTGTTCATTGAAAAAAGGGAAGAACGAGATGACGAGAAAAACTGGATTTGCCGCTGCGATGCTTATCGGGCTGTCGATGTGTTGGGGGTTGGGTGCACCGCAGGCGGTTTTGGCGGCGAGCATGGCGGAAAACAAGCTGCCGCCGAAGCAAATCGTCCATCGCAAGGGGATTAAGGTCTTGATCCAGGTTAATTCGCGGGGCACGCTTCCGAACGGCGTCAGCAAGCAGGTTATGGCGACGAAAATGTTGTTGAATCAGTACGCCGCGCTCAAGATGAAAACGGGCAAGAACTATAAAGTGGCGATGGTGTTCCGGGCGGCGGGCGCACAGTTCCTGCTGAACGACGCGGCCTATGACCGGAAAGTCAAGCAGCCGCATCCTAAAGGTAATCCGAACCGTGCTATTTTGCAGATGCTCCACAAGCGCGGCGTAAAAATGTACGAGTGCCATGTCGCCATGAAGATGAAGGGGTACACAGCGAAAGACCTGCTCCCCTTTAGCCGCATAGTAACGACCGGCATCGGCGCCGTCGTCGATTTCGGGACATCGGGTTATTTGGTGGTTACGCCCTAACCGGAGCGCGCGCCGCCCCGGCGGCGCTACGGGGCGAGCACGCTTTGGCTCGCCGCCGGGCGGGGGTGCGGCTGGTTCGCCGCTGGTTGGGCTCCCGGCCATATAGCGAATGAAAAATACGCGCCCCCGCCGCCATCGGCCAAGAACGAGACCGTCTCTGGCATTCTTTCTCCGCAGACGGCGAACGTCCATTTTTCCTTCCAGCGGCCCTTGAGCAGATACGTTTGTTTAAGCAACTTGTCTTTAAGAGGGAGCCACACGGCTCCTTGCAAGGGTTGAGCAACATCGAGCCGGACCAGCGCTGCGCGGTTGCGGCAGACTTTGTCCTTTGCCGCGCCGGAAGCGGGGTGTTCCGCATGATAACGGGCAAGGACGGCGATTCTCGCGGAAGACAAGGTGTCTAGAAACAACTTGGCGGAGGATAGCGAGGCGCCCTTGCTTTGCATGAAGTTATAAACAGTGGCGGCTTTGGCTGCTGTCGGCATGACCGGGGTATGCGCTTGCCGCATCCGGTAAAAAAGCGAGAGAAACCGGCGGTTATTCTCCGGCGCCGCGTGGTCGCTCAGATATAGTAAATAAAAGTTGAGTGCGGCAGAATAGTCTTTTTCCGCGGCCTTGGCGAGGTGGGTGTACGCATCAATTTTTTCCGCGCGCACGGCAGCGGGCCGCGGAGGGTGTGAAGTTAGGTAGTCCGCCATGGCCATATCTACTTTTCTTCCGTTGGCGTACCGGGGGTTTAATGTGGTCAGGGTAGCGATAATGTAAGCGAGGAAATGGCCGCCGGCGTTACCTTTGGCCGCTGAACGCAGGGCCCATTGCCTTGCCTTGTCAAGGTTTTTGGGCACGCCGCTCCCTCGTAAGTAGACGTTGGCCAATTGCGCCATGGCGTTGGCGTCGCCGGCGGCGGCGCCTTTGCGGAACCAATACAGCGCCTTGGTGAAATCTTGCGGTGTTCCCTTGCCGATCGTGCAAAGTTCACCGAGTACGGCGTAGGCGCGAACGTCCCCGCTCTTGGCCGCTTGCTTGAATGCCGTGAATGCGGCCGGGTAATCGTTTTTTTTAAGCGCTGCGACGCCGGTGTTAAAGTCCGCGAATGCGGCGCCGGCGTGGAAAAAGACCACGGCAAGCAGAAGCGCGAAATAGCGCCGGCCGTAGTTCGTCAGTGATAATGTGCTGATTTTCAATGAAACGCCCTCCTGAATTCTTCGTTATTTTTTGCTGTGTTGTCAGCGCGCGCCCTTTAGGCGCGCGCTTCTTAACGTCTATTTATATCGTCGCGCCCCGCTAGCCGTCAAGTGCTCGCCAGCCAACGGATCGCCGCTATCTTGATGGCGGCCATTGGCGAGGCGCTTGGCGAAGAGGGGGGGGGTGCCAGCCGGGGCGGAGGTTAGTGCTTGGCGTGATGACGGCGCAGGCGTTTATGGGCCGCTTCGTAGAGGGGCAGGATTTGCGGCAGCAGTCGTTGGATATTCTGCATGCGGGCGGCGTCGGAGGGATGGTCGCTGAGGAATGCGGGCGGTTGCGCCCCGCCGGCGGCGGACATTTTGCGCCACAGGCTGAGCGTGGTGCGCGGGTCGTAACCGGCGCGAGCGGCTAATTCCAGCCCGATTTCGTCCGCTTCGCGCTCGTCCCGGCGGCTGTAAGGTAAATTGACGGCGAGGTTGGCGACGTTTTCCATGAGTTTCTGTTGGGAGCGGTCCAAGCCCGCCGCCGCGGCCAACAGGCTCATTCCCACCATCTCGGCATAGGCGCGCGACATTTGTTCTCGTGGATGTTCCCGCAGGGCATGGGCCATTTCATGGCCCAGCACCATCGCCAGCTCGTTGTCGGTAAGTTTGAGTTTGTCGATCAATCCGCTGTACACCATGATTTTTCCGCCCGCCGCGCAGTTGGCGTTGATCGCCGGACTGGTGACGACGTTGACTTCCCAGCGCCAGTGCGGCGCGTCGGGACGAAATACGGCGGTTTGCGGAATCAGGCGCTGAACGATGCGCCGCACCCGCCGGAGTTGTTGGCGGTTGGTATTGAGCGCGTGATGGGCGGCGGCTTGTTTTTTGCGTTGGACATAGTTTTGCGCCGCGGCGTGCTCCGCCGTTTGTTCGGAAACCAGCATGTATTGGGCGCGGTGCACGCCGACGACGCCGGGGTTGGTGGTTTGCACTTCGGCGCAGCCGGCCAAGCCGATGCCGATTAGCGCCCAAGACAGAAGATGGCGGATGCTGGGTTTTTTCATGGCGGTTAACTGTGGCAAGCGCGGGTGGCCGCCGCTATGTCCAGCGCGCCGCGGCGTGGCCGTCTGTTTCCCGCGCGTCCACCCACTGTGGGCCGTTGAGGGTGTGTTCTTTTTTCCAAAAGGGGGCGCGGGTTTTAAGGTAGTCCATGATGAATTCGCAGGCGGCGAACGCTTCGCCCCGGTGGCTGCCGGCCGTCGCGACCAGTACGATTTGATCGGCGGGTTTGAGCGGTCCGATGCGGTGAATAATCACGAGGCCGGCGATGTCCCAGCGCTGGCGGGCTTCCTCTGCAATCTCGCGCAGCGCTTTTTCCGTCATGCCCGGAT
>DOVS01000339.1 GCA_003519965.1 Betaproteobacteria bacterium | reverse complement strand
GCGCCAGATGCCGTTGTTCCCGGGGATTGTCGACCTGATTCCGGGTCGGGCTGAAAAATAGACCTGGCGCATGCAGTAATTTGCTGATCGGGAAAATGACCATGAGCGTGGCAATTAAAAATAGATGGATCAGCAACAACGGATCGGTCGGCAAGGGCTGCCAATCGAAATACAGCAAACCCAAGATGAATTCTTTCACGGAGACGATGTCGGTATGCGCGATGAATTTCATCGACAAGCCGCTCAGCGCAATGCCCAGCAATAGCGCCAGCATTAGGTGATCCGAAGGCGTCGAGATATAACGCACGCGATCCACGGCAAAACGGCGCACCCATAAACCGAGCAATCCCGCCACCATCGCGAAACCTGCGTAAATGCCGAAAGGCTGCTCTAACACCAGAATCGCTGGAATCGGCTGTAGAAAATAACGGAGATGCCTTAACGTAATGAGAAGCAGCGCCACATGAAACATCCAACCGAACAACCAGGTCCATTTGTTGGACTTAAACAAACTCTCGAAAAACACGACCTCGCGCCCGACACGAAGCGCTACCCCGGATTTAGTCGTCGGCGCGGGTGTCGTCGGAATTTTTAACGGCGCAGGCGTGCGAGCATACCCCATAATTTTATATGCCAACCCACCGACAAGCATTGCCGCCGCCGCATAAAATAGACAGGCATAGAAAATTGTTAAAAATGACATGTGGCCACCCTCTAACTAAACATTATTAACGTGTTATTTGACTTTATTCGGATCACGCTATCCACTTTGCGCGCATAAGAAAGGGGGTTCCTTTCTCATGCGGCTAGTGGAGTGGCTTAAATACAGCCCGTTGGTTTCGGTAGACCGGCGATCTTACAAGCCTGTTTGGCCGGGCCATAGGGAAACAACTCGTAGAGATACTTGCTATTACCCTTTTCCGGCCCTAATTTCTTACCGATGGCCTTGGTCAGGACACGAACGGCGGGAGCGATTTGATAGTCATTGTAATATTCACGCAAGAAATTAATGACTTCCCAATGGTTATCGGTTAGTTCAACCTTTTCTTCCTCCGCCAGATACTTGGCGGCGTCTTCATTCCATTCGGACAGATTGATCAAATATCCTTCTTCATCGGTTTCGTAGGATTTTCCGTTAATTTCGAAGCTCATTCAATTTCTCCTAAATATTTCAATACAATAAGGATAAGGAAGCAACTACAGCCAAGACTGGACGTTCGGATTTTCCGCGACCAAATCCACGAAGCCGGCATAGTCTACCAATTTTACGCCATCGATCACACTTTCGTGCATCCCGCGAGCTTCCAAGTCTGCGCTAAGCGCGTAAACTGGTAAATTGGCCATGGCGCTTTTGAGCTTGGCCTCGGCGGCGTTGCCTTTTGTCGCCGCGTAAACGGCGTCTTCGATCAGCAGAATAGCGCCGCCTTTCTTGGCGATACGCAAACAACCGTCCAAAGAGTTTCTTTCATAGGGTGACTTATTAACAATATGGAGCATGGCCTTTCCTTAGAAGCTAATCACGACGTCTTGCTCGTCCATCAATGCGCCGATTTCCGCGGATGTCAGCACCTCGACGGGAACCAGCAAATCGTCTTCCGTTAATCCGCGCGCATCAAGCGACTCCTTTTCGACATAGAGTTTTTCAATGTCGTAGCCCTCCAGCGCGCGGTAGGTCGGCGAGAAGTTCTTCACGTCGATACCTTTGGTATGCTGTCCTTTACGCAATTGATAAACGCCGTCGTCCGCAAAAGTCAAACTCACATCCTGATCGAAAGCCGCGCTAATCAGCACCACTTCCAAACCTTCCAGCGCATAGACCGTGCCATAGGGCGCTTTCCGGTTAATGAACATGAATTTCTTGATGGTACCGGACATTTCCTCTTCCATTTCGACTCCACCGGTCGTATCAGTCATACTTTTCCCCTAATCACCGAAAGTCACCAAGCGGTCACTCTGAATTCCGGCTTCCACCAACTGTCCGAGGCCGGAAATACGGAATCCCGGCGCCAGGTTTTCTTCCACCAGACCACGGCGCAGAGCTGCCGCCACACACACGACCAGGTCCACCGATTGCTCTTCAGCGAGCTTAGTCCATCGATTGACAATATGACGATCATCCTGCGGTGGTTCGGTAAGGCGCGTCGCGTTGTTCACGCCGTCATGATAGAAAAAAATACGGGAAACTCGGTGTCCTTTATCGATTGCCGCTTTGGCAAACTGGTAGGCGGAATCAGACGCCTGATGGTTATAGGGCCCCTCGTTCACCAGAATTGCAAATTTCATTCTAGATAATCCTTTTTTATCTTAAACGCCGCCCCGGCCGCCAAAGGCGGCGCAGAGCAACTCCTCGACTGCACGCAGCGATTAGAACCGGATATGTGTGGAAGCGTTCAAGCTGCTACGAGAACCGCGCCAGTCATCGATCAGGTACTTGGTAAACGGCAACTCGGTTTTCTCGAAGAAACGCGGCCAGCCGATACGATCAATCCAGTCGGAGAGACGCTCCCATGCGCGGGCGTCTTCCTTGTAGACGGCAAGAATCTTTTTAACGATCGCGGAAACTTCCGGCCAGCGGGGAGGATTGTTAGGAATACCCGCGGCGACCATCTTAGGGAAAGTCGGCTTGCTGCGGGCATTGGCGTTTTTACCACCGACCCAGATGGCGAACTTGGAGTGTTCGGGATCGTTAATTTGCATCGGCGGACACGGCGGAAAGCAGGCGCCGCAGCAGATGCATTTCTTCTCGTCCACTTCAAGGGAAGGCTTGCCGTTCACCAGCGCTGGACGAATCGCCGCGACCGGACAACGCGCAACCACCGATGGGCGCTCGCAGACGTTAGCGACCATATCATGGTTAATTTTAGGCGGCTTGGTGTGCTGAATCACGATGGCGATATCCGCTTGTCCGCCACAGTTAATTGCACAGCAAGAAGTGGAGAGCTTCACCCGATTCGGCATTTCTTCGTGGGTAAATTCGTCATGCAACTCATCCATTAGCGCCTTCACCGCGCCGGAGGCGTCGGTTCCGGGAATATCGCAATGCAGCCACCCTTGGGTATGCGCGATCATGGAAACTGAGTTTCCCGTGCCCCCCACCGGAAAACCGCCCTTACCCAACGCATCGATCAGCGGCGCCACCTTGGTTTCCTCGGACACCATGAACTCGATGTTGCTGCGCGTGGTAAAGCGCACATGCCCCTCGGCATACTTATCCGCGATGTCGCACAATGTGCGGATCGTGTACACATCCATCTGCCGTTGCGTACCCGCTTTTACCGTCCAAATTTCGTCGCCGCCCTTCGCAACGTGATGCAGCACACCAGGACGGGGACGATCATGGCGTTTCCAACCGCCATAGTTTTTCTTCATCAGGGGATGAAGATACTGCACATGGTCCGGCACCCCACTCTCAATTGGTTGACGCACTTCTGCCATTATTTACTCCAATATTTAATTGTATTTGCTGAATCGCCAAACCCCGCTTTAAGCGGCGCTCGCCTGCGCCTGCTTGACCTTGGCGACTTCCTCGTCCCAATCGTCCATACGCACATAAGGATTAGTCCGCGGATGGGTGACCATGTTGGGATCGACCTCGAGGCCAATGCCCTCGACAAAGTTGACCACGCCGATGCGCTCGATCATTTCGCCTGTGCGCTCGTGCTCCAACGCATTCTCGGCAAAGAAGTCGATCATGCTGCCGCCCAGTTCGATGATCTTCTCGAAGTCTTCGTCCTTCTCCAGCTTCATGAAGGGAACAACCACCGTACCCATGGTGTCGCCGATTTTCAGCGTCCGCTTGCCGCCAACCAGGATCGTCACGCCTTTATCGTTACCTGTGGCCAACGCACCTGTCATGACGTTGATGCAATGCATGCAGCGCACACAGTTATGGTTGTCCACTTCCATGGAATGGGTGTCGTTGACCGCGACCGCGGAGATATTGCCGCCCTTAGCAACCTTGCCGTGTTCCTTCAGCGTAATCGCTTTCGTCGGGCAACGGCTGATCACGTCGTTAACCAGTTCGTCCATGCCATGCTTGGCGAACCACTGCTTGGCCAGCGGCTCATCGAGCTGCATATTGTCGCGCCAGGTGCCGATTACCGCCATATCGGCGCGCTGAATGGAGTTCACGCAATCGTTAGGGCAACCGGAAAACTTGAATTTGAATTTATAAGGCAACGCCGGACGGTGCATGTCGTCCAAATAGGCATTGACCATACCGCGCAACGCACGCGCCTCGTCGAAGCAGGACTGCTCGCAGCGGGCTGCGCCAACGCACGACATGGAGGTACGCACGGCGGGGCCGGCTCCGCCCATATCGAATCCCATTTCATTGAGCTCGTCGAAAGCGGGCTGCACGTTATCGCTACTCACCCCCTGGAACATGATGTCGCCGCTT
>DOVS01000090.1 GCA_003519965.1 Betaproteobacteria bacterium | reverse complement strand
GATTGTCACAGGAAATGGGTGGTGAAACAAGAAACGCCGGCGCGCTAGCCCGCCAAGACGCGATTAAGCGCCCGCAGCCGCTCGGGGGCGCCGATATCCGCCCAACACCCGCGGTCGTGTTCGCCGCTCACCCGGCCCGCCGCCGCCCATTGGCGGATTAACGGCCCCAACGGCGCTTTGCCGCCGTGGGGCACTTCCGCGAAAAAATCCGGCCGGTACGCGCCAATGCCGGTAAAGGTTAATCGCGGCGCCCGCGCCGTCAGCCGTCCCGCCGCTAGGCCGAAGTCCCCTTGCGGATGGTGCGGCGGGTTGTCCGTCAGCACCAAATGCGCGATGTCGCCGCCGCCGTGCGCCATTGCGTCCAATACCAGGCGCAAGCGGGCGAAGTCGTAATCGCAGTAGATGTCGCCGTTCACAACTAAAAAGGGGCGATCGCCCAGTAACGGCAAGGCGTTGGCGATGCCGCCCGCCGTTTCCAACGCTTCGGCTTCCGGCGAGTAGGTAATGCGGATCCCATAGGCGCCGCCGTCCCCCAGGGAGGATTCGATCGCGTGGCCGAGATGGGCATGGTTGACGACCACGGAGGAGAATCCCGCACGCGCTAAATTCTCCAGATGCCAGCCGATCAGCGGCTTGCCCCCTACCGGCAATAGCGGCTTGGGCACGGTGTCGGTCAGCGGACGCATGCGTTCTCCGCGTCCCGCCGCCAGGATCATGGCGGGAAATTCCATTAAAATGTGTATCCCGTGCGTAGCGGCTGATTTTCCAATTGTTCCAGCAGCCGCGCCAATGGCCGTAGCTCGGTATAACGCGCGCAGGTTTTATGTAAGTAAGTCCACACTCTCGGCATGTCGTTCAGGTAACTCGTCTTGCCGTCGCGGTGCGCCAGGCGGGCGAAAATACCGAGCACCTTGAGGTGCCGTTGCACGCCCATCCATTCAAAATCCCGGTAGAATTCGGCGAAATCCCAGCTGACTGGAAGCGCCGCCGCTTTCGCTTGCTCCCAGTAGCGAATGGCCCAGTCCAGTACTTGCGCCTCTTCCCAATCGATATACGCATCCTTGAGCAGCGACACGAGGTCGTAAGTCACCGGCCCGATAACGGCGTCTTGGAAGTCGAGAATGCCGGGATTGGGGTCGGACGCCATTAAGTTGCGGGAATGGTAATCCCGGTGTACGAATACCCGAGGCTGGGATAAATTATTGCGCAGCAGCAGGGCAAACAAGCGGTCAAGGGTCTCTTGCTGCGCCGGTGTCGGTACGGCTTGGCGCTGTTTGATTAGATACCATTCGGGAAACAGGCGCATTTCGCGCTGCAAGAGGGCTTCGTCGTATTCCGGCAGTACGCCGGCGCGGCTGGCGCGCTGAATTTGCACGAGCGCCATGATCGCGTCCCGATAGAGCGCGTCGGCGTCGCCGTCGGCTAGCGCTTGCAAATAGGTGGTCGCGCCCAGGTCGGAGAGCAACAGAAACCCCTGCGTCGTGTCTTCGGCCAGTATCTCGGGCACATGAACGCCGGCGGCGGCGAACAGCCGGGCCACCCGTAGAAATGCACCGCAGTCTTCGCGGCCTGGCGGTGCGTCCATGACGATCCGGCTGCCGCCGCCGACGAGACGAATACGAAAATAACACCGGAAACTGGCGTCCGACGAGGCGGGCGCCAATGCGATGGACTCGCCGGGAAATAACGACTGTAACCAGTGCTCAAGCTGCGCTAACCGTTCCAAAACCACACTCACATTGCGTAAAAGTCGAATTTATGCGATTTTATCATCGATTTAAACACGCCAAGCCATAATGAACATTTTCCGGCTCACTCCGATCGCCTTCTCCGTTATTTGCCTGTTGCCCGCTTATACTCACGCCGCCGTGGGGCTTCCCGATTTTCAGCTGGATCCCGCTTTGCTCCAGCCGCTTCCCCCGCGAAAGCCCGTGACGCCGCCGCCCGCCCGAACCTCCCCAGCGCCGGCGGAAACACCGCCGCCGGCGCCGAAACCGGCGTCTGCCCCAGCGGCGCCGCTCGCCCGGCCCAAGGCAACACCGCTGGCGGCGCCGGCGGAAACACCCGCCGCCACGCCCTTACCGGCGGCCGCCCCTCTGCCGGCGAGCCGTGGACAGGCGCCGCACCCAGCCGCCCCGATCCCGTTAATGCGTAAGCCCGCAACGAAGGAGCCGGAAAATCGAGCCGCCTTGCCCCAACCCGTCACGCCCCCGGGCGGCCAACCGCCGGTTTTTATTACCGCCGACCGCATCGAGGGGCACAAGGAAAATACGGTGGAGGCGTTCGGCAATGCATACTTGCGTCAGGACGGCGAATCGATTCGAGGCGACTATCTACGCTACGAAAAACCCACGCACGATGTGTTCGCCAAGGGCAAGGTGCGTGTTGAAAAAAGCGGCGATATTCTGACTGGGCCGCGGCTTCGCTTGAATCTAAAAACGCATATCGGCGCGATGAAAACGCCGAATTACCGTCTCACATCGGGCGCCGCCCGCGGCAACGCCCACCGGTTGTTGTTCCAAGGCAAAAACAAATACCGCATGAATCATGCGAACTACACGACTTGCCCCGTCGGCGACAATGACTGGTACTTGCAGATGAAGGAATTGGACATCGACCGCACCACCCAGATCGGCACCGCCCATCAGGCCAGCGTATGGTTCAAGGGCATGCCGATTCTGTATACGCCGTGGATGACGTTTCCTCTCAACAAGCAACGCAAATCGGGGTTCCTCGCGCCGACGTTCGGCACCACCGCCAGCAGCGGCACCGAGTTGGTCCTGCCGTATTATTGGAATATCGCGCCAAACGCCGACGCCACGATTACGCCGCGTCTGTTGACTAAGCGCGGGCTGCAGCTCGGCGTCGAATTCCGTTACCTGAAAAAAAATTACCATGGCGTGGTGCATGTCGTGGACCTGCCCAACGACCGGGTCGCCGGTAAGGACCGTTACGCCATCACGATTCAGCATGCGCAGAATTTCGGTCACGGCTGGGACGGCAGTCTGGATCTGAATCAGGTGTCCGACGATGCGTATTACCGTGACTTGAGCACGCAAGTCGTCGCCACGTCGACGACTTACCTGCCTCGCCAAGGCACGCTGCACTATAACAGCGGCGCATTTAATTTCAGCGCGCTGGCGCAACGCTACCAAACCTTGCAGGATCCGCAACACCCAATTTCGCCGCCCTACGACCGACTGCCCCAACTCACCGTCCGCGACGCTTGGCGGAATATTCACGGCCTAGACCTCGCCTATAATGGGGAATTCGTCGATTTTAGCCATCCCACCCTGGTCAACGGCAAACGTTTTTCGCTCTACCCGACGGCGACGCTGCCGCTTTCCACTAGTTACGCTTACCTTAAACCGAAGGTGGGACTACACTACACCCGCTATTCGCTGGATCGCAGCACGACGCGCTTGCCCGACGCCACGGTCACGGCGCCGACCTTTAGCCTGGACAGCGGACTCATTTTCGAGCGCGACACCACCTTGTTCCACAAGGCTTACGTGCAAACCTTGGAGCCGCGGCTTTATTACGTTTATATTCCCTACCGCAACCAGGATCGGATACCGTTGTTCGACACCGGGGTCGCCGATCTGAATTTCTCGTCGATTTTTACCGAGAATCAGTTCAGCGGCGGTGACCGCATCAACGATGCAAATCAAGCAACGCTGGCGCTCACTTCGCGTCTGCTGGATCCCCACAGCGGCCAGGAGCGTCTACGCTTCATGCTGGGGCAACGCTATTATTTCAAGGATCAGCAAGTCACCCTCACACCCGGCACGCCGCCGCGCACCAACCGCTCGTCCGATATCCTCGCCGGCGTAACGGGAACCGTCGCGCCCGCGCTCACGACGTCCACTCTGCTGCAATATGATCCGAATCAGCGCCAAACCGTACAATTCAATGCCGGCGCGCGCTACAATCCCGAGGCCGGCAAGCTGCTGAACTTGAGCTACCGCTATACGGTCAATAGCTTGCGGCAAGTGGATATTTCCGGCCAGTGGCCGCTTTTCGGCCGCTGGCACGGCGTCGGCCGCTGGAATTACTCCATTCTCGATCAGAAGGTGCTGGAGGCGTTAGCCGGCGTAGAATACGATGGCGGCTGCTGGGTTGCCCGGTTCGTGGTTCACGGCCTCGCCACCGGCGCCGACACCATGAATAAAGCGTTCTTCGTGCAGTTGGAACTCAATGGCTTCAGTAAGGTCGGCATCGACCCGCTGGAAATTCTAAAACAAAACATTAGTGGTTACACCAGGATTAACGAGTAATACATTATGAGAAGTCTTAACCAGCGCTTTATTATCCTGCTCGCCGCCTGCTGGACAGCCGCCGCCTTGGTGTCCGCGCACGCGGCGGAGCGCCCGACGCCTCGCATTCAATTGATCGACCGCATCGTCGCGGTCGTCAACACTGGGGTGATTACCCAGAATAATCTCGACGACCGCGTGCGAGTGACCGCCTTGCAGTTAAAAAAAGAGGGGATCGCCCTACCCCCCCGCCAGGTCCTGGAGAAGCAAGTATTAGAACGGATGATTACCGACCGCATTCAATTGCAATACGCCAGCCAAACCGGCATCCGCGTCGACGACGCCCAACTTGACCAAGCGTTGCAAAATATCGCCCAGCGAAATCATTTGAGTCTCGACGCCTTCCGTAAAACGCTGGAAGCGGGCGGCGTCAATTACCGGACCTTCCGCCAGGAAATCCGCAACGAGATGATTATCGCGCATTTGCGCGAGCGGGAAATTAACAACCGCATCACCGTCAGCGACAGCGAAGTCAATAATTACCTCGCCCGCCACCAGGGTCAACAGAGCGGCGTCCAATACAATCTAGCGCATATTTTTATCGCCGTCCCGGAACAAGCGGGCCCGGAGCAAATTCAGCGGCGCAAGGCGCGCGCGGACATGGCGCTGGAGGCGTTAAAAAGCGGCGAACCTTTCGGCCAAGTCGCCGCGTCGTATTCCGAAGCGGCGGACGCCATGAATGGCGGCCGCCTCGGATGGCGCAACGCCGCGCGCCTACCCGAGCTATTTCTCACCGCGCTACAGCGGATGAAACCCGGCGGTATTAGCCCGATTCTACGCAGCCCCAGCGGATTTCATATCGTTCGACTCATTGCCGTGCGCCGCCAGAACGCGCCGTATATCGTCCAGCAAACGCATGTGCGCCACATTCTGATTAAGACCAACGCGCTGACCTCGGCCGCCAACGCCAAACACAAGCTGATGCAACTGCGGAACCGGCTAATGCACGGCGCAAATTTCGCCAAACTCGCGCGGCTTTACTCCGAGGATACCTCGGCGGCCAACGGCGGCGATTTGGGCTGGGTGTCTCCGGGAGACACCGTTCCGCCCTTCGAGCACGCCATGAACGCGCTGAAACCCGGCGAAATCAGTCAGCCGGTCAAGACGTCCTTCGGCTGGCACCTGATTCAGGTGCTGGGACGCCGGGAAAAAGATGTCAGCCAGGAACGCCGCCGCTTGCTCGCCCGCAAGGAAATCCGCGCACGTAAAGCAGACGAGCGCTATCAGGACTGGCTGCGCCAATTACGCGACCAAGCCTATGTGGATATCCGGCTGAATCGTCAATAACCGCGCCTTCCGGCATGCCCACCCGCCCAGCGCCGGTCGTTGCCCTGACTGCAGGCGAACCTGCCGGCATCGGCCCGGACTTGTGCGTCATGCTGGCCCAACGGCCATTGCCGGCGCGAGTCGTGGTGCTGGCGGACCGCGAATTGCTTGAACAGCGCGCGGCGCAACTCGGATTGCCGCTGCAAACCACGGAATTCCAGCCCGGTCCGGCCGCCCCGGCAGAACCGCCGGTATTGGAGGTGCTGCATCATCCCTTAGCGGCGCCGGCGCAACCCGGCTGCTTGAATCCGGCGAACAGCCGCGCCCTATTGCAAACGCTG
>DOVS01000248.1 GCA_003519965.1 Betaproteobacteria bacterium | reverse complement strand
AGAGGAACGATTTAGCATGCGGATGGTAGAGGCACGTCGGATGGAACTGAATGAACTCCATATTCGCGACCCGACACCCCGCCCGCCAGCCCATGGCGATGCCGTCGCCGGTGGCGACATCGGGGTCGGTGGTATAGAGATAAACTTTACCGGCGCCGCCAGTCGCCAGCACCGTGTGCTGGGCGGTAATCGTGTATACCTGGTCTTGATGGATATCCAGCGCGTAAAGCCCCAGGCAGCGGCGGTCTTTTAATCCGAGTTTCTGGCTGGTGATCATGTCGATGGCGATATGATTGTCCAGCACGGTGATGTTGGGGTGCTGCTTGATGCGCTCGGCGAGGGTGAGCTGCACCACTTTGCCGGTGGCGTCGGCGGCATGGATGATGCGGCGGTGGCTATGGCCGCCCTCGCGGCTGAGGTGGTAACCGGTCTGGCTGCCTTCATCGCGGGTGAACAGGACGCCTTGGGAAATGAGCCATTCGATTGCGGGGCGTCCGTGCTCGACAACGTAGCGCGTCGCTTTTTCGTCGCATAGCCCGGCGCCGGCGATCAAGGTGTCTTGAATGTGCGCTTCAATGCTGTCGTCATCCGCCAGCACCGCGGCGATTCCTCCTTGCGCCCAGCTGCTGGCGCCATCCAATAGGGTTCGTTTCGTCACGATCCCCACTCGTTTGTTTTGCTCGGCGAGCTTAAGCGCCAGCGTGAGTCCAGCCAGGCCGCTGCCGATAATGACCACGTCGAATTCCAGCACCCTTTATCCTTTGCTGCGATGTTGCCCAAGTAGCGAGAATGATAGCATGCAGCGCCCGCCTGGCGAGAAAGCCAGAGAACCCGGAGGCGTGGGGGTCGGCGGTGAACTATTTGCCGATGGCATGGTCATCCATTGAAAGGGTCGAGCGTCGCGCGTTCCCTGAACGGCGGTAATGGCGCTATACTTTGTGCGCGCTTTGCCGCGCTGATTGTCGCGTGTGGACGGCATTCGGCGGCAGGGCGGCTGCCGCGAAGCGGGTGCTCGCGGTCGCCATACCGACATTAAGTATATGAGGTTCAGGGAGAAACCCGCCTGTGGGTGACAGAGAAATCGACCAACAACTGGTCGAGCGTGCGCAACGTGGCGACAAACATGCATTCGAGCTACTGGTATCGAAATACCAGCGTAAGTTGATTCGCTTATTGTCGCGCTATGTCCGCGATCCGGCCGAGGTCGAGGACGTGGCCCAGGAAGCGTTTATTAAGGCGTATCGCGCCTTGTCTTCATTTCGGGGAGACAGTGCGTTTTATACCTGGATTTATCGGATCGGCATTAATACCGCCAAAAATTATCTGGTGGCGATGGGGCGGCGCGCGCCGACGTCGACCGAGGCCGACAACGAAGACGCCGAGAACTATGAGGACGGCGAATGGCTTCATGACATCAACACGCCGGAAAACGAGTTGATGAGCAAGGAAATCGCCACCACGGTGAATATGGTGGTCGGCGCCTTGCCCGAGGAGCTGAAAACGGCGATCACTCTGCGTGAAATGGAAGGATTGAGTTATGAGGAAATCGCCACGATTATGAGTTGTCCCATCGGTACGGTGCGTTCACGGATTTTCCGCGCCCGTGAGGCGATTGCGCAGAAATTGCGCCCTTTACTCGGCACCAATGAAGATAGGAGGTGGTGAGATGACGACTGAGATATCCAGCCTGATGGACGGTGAACTCGCCGAAGAGGACGTCGAACCGGTGTTGTCCTTGCTTCGGCGTCATCCCGAGGCGGCGGCGCAATGGCGGAGCTACCATTTAATCGGGGATTCGTTGCGGGGAATGTCCTCGGACGGCGCGGATTTCACCCTAAAATTCAGCGCGCGTCTGGCGCAAGAACCGACCGTGCTGGCTCCGCCGTCCACGAAGCGGAAACGCCCGCTCATCGGCTTATCGATGGCGGCGACGCTTGCCGCTGTCGGCTTTGTCGCATGGGCGGCGCTCAAGTTTAGCTATCCGCCGCCAGCGGTCGGACCGCTGGCGTCTAACGGTCAGCCTGCGGCGACCCAGCTTGCCGAGGCGTCTATTCCGGCGGCGGGAAACGGTATCGACCCCTATTTGCTCGCTCACCAGGAGTCCTCGCCCGGCATGGCGATCGAAGGCCCCGCGCCTTATATACGGACGGTGGCGGATACGCAATGAACGGCGGTTACTTGACGCGCGCTGTCGCTTTATTTTGGGTGATGTCTTGGCTGCCGGCGGTGTGCTACGCCGACATGACGCCTCAGGCGGCAGGCCTGAACTGGCTGCATCGCATTGCGACCGCCGCCCACCGGCTGAACTATACGGGGATATTCGTCTACCAGCACGGCAGCCATGTGGAGGCTTCACGCATTACCCATTTGCTCGATGCCTCCGGCGAGTACGAGAAATTGGAAGCGCTGGATGGCACGCCGCGCGAAATTATCCGCAGCAATAACCAAGTCTTTTGCTACCTTCCCGGCAAAAACGCCGTCATCGTCGAAAAACGGCGGACGGTTAAGCCGTTTCCCGCCTTGCTTCCCAAGCAGCTTTCCGATTTGAGCGCCAACTATGCCGTTAAACTCGGCGGTGTGGAGCGGGTTGCCGGTTACGATTGCCGGGTGATTTTTCTCTCGCCGCGGGATCATTACCGTTACGCCCATACGCTGTGGGCGGAAGCGCACAGCGGGTTGCTGTTGAAAGCGAATATGCGGGACGGGAAAAATCGGCTGGTGGATCAATTCGCTTTTACCCAGGTGACGATCGGCGGGCCCATCGACAAGGCGATTTTTAACCCCAAACCGGCGGCCGGCGCCCAAGTGTGGAAACTGCCGGCGGCGGTTAACGACCAGCCGGCGGCCGGTGGGGGCGAATGGGCGATTACGGGTTTACCGCCCGGTTTTATCAAGGTGCTCGACGTGATGCGGCGGATGCCGGGCAAGCGCCAGCCTGTGCGTCATATCGCCTATTCGGACGGCTTGGTGGCGGTGTCCGTATTCATTGCGCCGGAAAATAAGCACGCCAACTTACGGCAGGGTTTGTCTCGCCAAGGCGTTATCAATATTGACTCGCGCATGCTGGCCCGCCATCAGGTGACGGTGCTGGGCGAGGTGCCGGTCGCGACAATCGAGAAAATCGCCGGCTCGATCGCCTATGAACCGTAAGAGACTGGACTGATGGGAGGCCGCGCGTGATCGAGGCGCAAGCGACGGTGGTAAAAGTCGACGCCGATTTTGCCTATGTTAGCGCGCGCCGCCAGCCAGCGTGCGGGAGTTGCAATGCGCATGGCGATTGCGGCACGGCGGCGCTATCGACCTTCCTCGGCGGCAAGGAATCGCTATTTAAAGTGACGAATCCGGTGGGCGCGCGGGTGGGCGATCAAGTGTCGCTTGGCCTGGAGGAAAAGACGTTGCTGAAAAGCGCCGCGACAATCTATTTGTTGCCGCTGCTCTTTCTGGTTGCGGGCGCGTTGGCCGGCCGCTGGTTGTTCTTGGGAGAAACGGTGCAAGAAGGGGCTGTGGCCGCCGGCGCATTGGCGGGGCTAGCCGTTGGCTTTCTAGTGATGAAACGCATCGCGGGGAAAATAGCCGCGAACAGCCGCTATATTCCCACAATTCTGCATGCCGATACTCCTCATGCTCCGGTAAACACCATGGAGTTTCTCCATCGCCGCGTCTAGCACTTCATTCGTTCTTCGGGCCTTTTAACGATTCATGCCATCCACCGCATCGCTGCTGACGCTCTATAGCCGCCACGGTTGCCATCTTTGCGATGACATGCGCGACGAATTGCGTGCATTGCAAGAACGTTTCCCGTTCCGGCTGGAGATCGTCGATATCGATGCCGACCCCGCGCTGGTCAAGCGCTTCGGCGCGCTGGCGCCGGTGTTGATGGCGGGGGAAACCGAACTTTGCCACTATTTTCTCGACCGGCGCGCGCTGGATGCGTATTTCGGCGAAATCGGATAAAATGCGCCCTTCTCCAGTAAAGGATGGGCGCAACCCTCCTTTTTCCCGGCGTCCAGCATGAAGCAGATCCGTAATTTCTCTATTATCGCGCACATCGACCATGGCAAATCCACGCTTGCCGACCGTTTAATTCAATATTGCGGCGGCCTGAGCGATCGTGAAATGGAATCCCAGGTGTTGGATTCGATGGAGCTAGAGCGCGAGCGCGGCATTACCATT
>DOVS01000106.1 GCA_003519965.1 Betaproteobacteria bacterium | reverse complement strand
GGCGATATTGTCGATGCGATGGCTGAAACTGCCTGTGGCGGCCAGCCGCGCCACCCCCAGGCGGAGCAGGTGTTTCTGCTGGAAGAAGGCAAGCGGCCGGATGAACGCATGCCGATTATGGAAGACGAACACGGCACTTATATCCTCAACTCCAAGGATTTGCGCGCCATCGAACATATCGGCCGATTATTGGACATCGGCGTGGACTCGCTGAAAATCGAGGGGCGCACCAAATCCGCCTACTACGTGGCGCGCGTTACCCAAGCCTACCGACGGGCCATCGACAACGCCGCCGCCGGACGTGATTTCGATCCCGCGCTGCTAACCGATCTGGATGGACTCGCCCACCGCGGCTACACTAATGGCTTCTATCAACGCCATCGTCCCGCCGCCCAAAACTATGCCAGCGGCCAATCGGAAAGCCGCGAACGGCGCTACGTCGGCGATATTGTCGCCCACGACATCGTCACCGGCATGGCGGAAGTCCGGGTCAAAAATCGCGTTCAAACCGGCGACGCTCTGGAAATATTACACCCCAGCGGCAACCGCCTCATTCGCTTGGAACGCATGGAAAGTATCGATGGACAGCCGCTTCAGGAGGCCCCTGGCGATGGTTGGCGTATCAGAATCCCATTGCCTGGCAATCTGCGTGGCGGCATGCTGGCGCGCTGCCTGTAACCAGCGCCCGCCGCCGGGGAAGCGCCTCATACGTCCAACGGCGCCCGAAACGCTAGGCGTTTGACGCCGCCCGCCGCCCAAGCTAGGATTAATCTGTGGGGTGTGTTTTCCTGTTTATTCCGTTAACCGCCGGATGATTCTTCCCGGGAGTGGGCACGCCGGCGTTCTTGGCGGGCAAACGCAAGCCGCCGTGCAAATATCCGACGGCGGCGCCGCTATGCATCCGCCTGGCCGCAAAGCGAAGGACGCGCGATGTGCGGCTATCGCTGCCCGGCTTGCGCCGGCGCACAAGCCATCCGACCGCTTGTGGGTAGTATGACTCACCCCGTAACGGTAACGGAAGCCGCAGGAAAACAGGTCGAAAATGCCCTCCCGTAGCCGCGCGATTGGCGTTGTCTTTGCGCCAAGGCCCACGGCTTCGGTAAAAATGCAGGATCGAACCGCGCCGCTAGCTGGCTAGGGAAGACGCGGTAGGCGATCGCATCCCTTCCCCAATACAACCTGATGAATGAGGCCGCCGATGAACCAACGCCTTTCCATTCTCGCCTTATTAACGGCGCTGCTTTCCCTGGGCGGCTGCGGCGACCAGGCATCCTCTTCCGCGTCCCAGCCCACCGCGTCCCAGCCCACCGCGGCCACGATTACAGCAGCCGTGCCGCGGCAGCCAGCGGCCTTACGGCAAGATACGCTGACGGTGCGCCGTCCTGACGCCGCCCAAGTCGCCCGCGGCCGCCGTGTTTACCAAGCCAACTGCGCCGTCTGTCACGGCCCGAACGGCAAGGGTACGGCCGACTGGAACAAGCCCGGTCCAAGCGGTAAATATCCGCCGCCGCCACTGGACGACAGCGCGCATGCGTGGCATCACCCGACCGTCATGCTGCGCCAGGTCATTCGTCAGGGCAGCCCAGGCGGCCAAGGCGACATGCCCCCTTGGCAAGGCAAATTGAGCCGCCAGGAAATTAGTGACGCCGTCGCCTATATTACCTCGCTATGGTCGGACAAAGTGTACGCCTTGTGGTACCGTCAGGTGGAGCACCGCCCCCGCCGATAGTAGGAGAATCGCCAGGAAAAACGCTCTGCGCTCGACGGCTTGCCGCAAAAAATGACGCGCCCGTCGCGGCCGCCGCTATGCGGGCGGCCCGACCAGCGGTTCGGCCGCCCGCGCGTCCTCGGTTTCATGCAATGGAAACGATTNNGGCGTATGGCCGGCCATGCGGTTCGCTTTTCTCAGCGAGAACATCTACGCTAGCGCCTGGAAGGACAGCGAAAGCCGCGGCGCTAAAGAACGCCCAGCGGCGCTCGCGCCGCCTGACCGCTATGATTATATAATGGTTAACCCTTAGATGCGAATGAAAGGAAACTCTCTATGTATGGATTCACTACCCAGCTCGATATGCCGTTCGACCCCGCGGTGCAGCGCGTCATCGACGCCCTCAAGGTAGAAGGCTTCGGCGTACTGACCGACATCGACGTCAAGGCGACGATGAAGGCGAAGCTCAATGTGGAAGGACGTCCTTACCGCATTCTTGGCGCGTGCAACCCGCCGCTGGCGCACCGGGCGATTGAAGCCGACCCCGATATCGGCCTGCTGCTTCCTTGCAATGTGGTGGTGCGGGAAGAAGCGGACCAGAAAATCACCGTCGCCTTCATGGACCCTGTCGCGGTGCTGAAATTGGTGGATCGGGAAGGCATCGAGACCCTGGCGGCGGAAGTCAGGGAAAGACTGGAACGCGTGCGCGATAGCCTAAAAAACTAGCTCTCCCTCGGCCAGCGCCCACTGCGCCATGATTCCTTGGCTTGACCCAACCGCACCCTTCCCGCCGTTAGACTGTGCGCTTCTCGATCCGAACGGGCTGCTAGCGGCGGGCGCCGATCTTTCCACCGAGCGCCTGCTCGGCGCGTATTCACGGGGAATTTTCCCCTGGTTTAATCAAGACGAGCCCGTGTTATGGTGGAGTCCCGATCCGCGCATGGTGCTATTCCCGGCGGAACTGAAGGTCTCGCGTTCGCTGCGCAAGCGGCTGCGGCGCCGCGACTACGAAATCCGCGCCGACACCGCCTTTCACCAGGTCATGATTGGCTGCGCCGCGCCGCGCCGCGATCAGGAAAGCACCTGGATTAGCCCGATGATGATCAAGGCGTACACCCAACTACACCGCCTGGGCGCGGCCCATTCGGTGGAAACCTGGATCGACGGCGAATTAGCGGGTGGACTCTACGGCGTGAGTCTGGGACGCGTGTTTTACGGCGAATCCATGTTCTCCCGGGTCAGCGACGCCTCCAAAATCGCCTTTGTCCATTTAGCGCGACAATTAGCGCGCTGGGAGTTCGGCCTGATCGACTGTCAAATGAAAACCGCCCACCTCGCCTCCCTCGGCGCGCGGGATATCTCGCGCCAGGAATTTAGCCGCCGCCTGGCGGTGCTGGTAAACTATCCTGGAATCACTGGACATTGGCAATTCGACCATGACCTCATTGCATGACTTCCCGTTAAGGAACTTGCAGTTCTTTCTGACGGCGCCGTACCCATGCAGTTATCTAGCGGATCGCAAAGCGCGCTCGCTGGTCGCGGCGCCCACCGACCTGATCGACGCCAGCGCTTACAGCGAGCTGGTCAAGATGGGGTTCCGCCGCAGCGGCTTATATACTTACCGTCCCCGCTGCGACCATTGCAACGCCTGCGTCCCGGTGCGCATTCCGGTGGCGGATTTCCGCCCCCGCCGCACCCAGCGCCGCGCCTGGAAACGCCATGAAGGGTTAAGCGCCCGTCTGCGGGAGCTGACTTTCGACCCCGCGCACTACGAACTGTACCGCCGCTACCAAGCCGACCGCCACGCCGGCGGCGGCATGGACCAGGACAACCGCGAGCAGTACAGCCAGTTTCTATTGCAAAGCAACCTCACCAGCGTACTCGCCGAATTCCGCGAAGCGGACGGCGCGCTGCGCATGGTCAGTCTGGTCGATATCATTAACGACGGTCTATCGGCAGTCTATACTTTTTTCGACCCGGATACCCCGCGCGCGAGTTTCGGCGCTTACGGCGTGTTATGGCAAATGGAGCTCGCCCGGCAACTGGGCCTCGATTATCTTTACCTTGGCTACTGGATCGCCCGATGCCCCAAAATGGCGTACAAAATACACTACCACCCGCTTCAAGGACTGATCGACGATCGCTGGCAAGTCCTGGAGTCTTTCCCACAACCGGCGGCCGCCCCCGACGCGGACCGCTCCTAACCGTCGGAACCCGTTATGCAGCCTTATCTTGATCTAATGCGCCACGTGATGACCCACGGCCACCGTAAGGATGACCGCACCGGCACCGGCACCCAAAGCGTATTTGGCTACCAAATGCGATTCGATTTAAGCCGCGGCTTTCCCTTGGTCACCACCAAGAAATGCCATCTGAAATCCATCATTCATGAACTGTTATGGTTTCTCAACGGTGAGACCAATATCCGCTATTTAAAGGACAACGGCGTTACGATCTGGAACGAATGGGCGGACGAAAACGGCGAACTCGGCCCGGTCTACGGCCGCCAGTGGCGCGCCTGGCCGACACCCGATGGCGGCCATATCGACCAGATTACCCGGGTGATCGAACAGCTTCGACGCGACCCCGACTCCCGCCGCCTGATCGTCAGCGCCTGGAATGTCGCCGACATCGGTCAAATGAAGCTGCCGCCATGCCATACCTTGTTTCAATTCTACGTCGCCGACGGCAAACTCTCTTGTCAGCTCTATCAGCGCAGCGCCGATATTTTCCTCGGCGTTCCTTTCAATATCGCCTCTTACGCACTGCTTACCTTGATGATGGCGCAAGTGTGCCGCCTCATTCCCGGCGACTTTGTTCATACGCTAGGAGACGCGCACCTCTATCTTAACCATCTGACGCAAGCGCAAGAGCAATTGTCGCGAGAGCCTCGGCCGCTGCCGTCCATGAAACTCAACCCCGCCATTGGCGGCCTATTCGATTTTCGTTACGAGGATTTCACTCTGGAAGGCTACGACCCGTACCCGGCAATTACGGCGCCGGTAGCTGTTTAACCACCCCGCCCGGATTTCGACCGGTACACGGGCGACGGTTCTCGGTACGCTGCCGGACCCGCTAGTTTCGGTTATCTTGACGGTCATGGAAAAGGTGTTAGGCTGGGGACGCAAGACTTTTTTAATCCGTTATCTGTTTGGATAGGACTTTATGAGCACAACCTGGATACTGATCGCTAATGCCAGCGGCGCACGCCTATTTACCAATCGGGGGCCCCAAAAAGGGCTGGAATTGCTCAAGACCTTCGACCACCCGGAAAGCCGGGAAAAAGCCGCGGAACTGGTGACAGACCGGCCAGGACATAATAAAAGCGCAGGAAACGGCCATGGCGCCTACGTGCCGGCCACCGACCCGAAATACCATGCGGCGGAGGGCTTCGCCCAGCAGCTCGCTAAGGAACTAGAACAAGGACGGATAGCGAACGGCTACGATCAGCTAATCGTCGCCGCCGCACCGAGCAATCATTACCCTAATAAACATAAGGGCCGTAACGTTCCGATCAACAGTGTAACTGTTGACCGACATTCTGATAGTTTTTTGAAAAATAGACAGATCGTCGGTTAAGGGT